>JAOUFZ010000034.1 GCA_029857995.1 Dehalococcoidia bacterium | reverse complement strand
GATGCCCATGCACCGCTGGATGCAGCCGGCTACCTTCTGGCAGAGCATGCGGGTCATGTCCTGCTTCTTGTGCAGGTCATCGGTGTTCTGGTGGATGTGGGTGAAGCGGCTGATGCGCTCGCCGGTGAGATGAGAGATAGCGGTGCACACGTCCTGGTTCTCTGGCTTGGCAGCCTCGTCAAATGTGGTGCCGATGGTATTTATACAGTCCATCTGTAGCTCGTCGGTGCGGTCTATTGGCGCGCCATCGAAGTAAACATTTCGCTTCATTTTTGCCAGGCCTTGTATATACTGCTCTTTTGTCCTCATTTTTCCCTCCTTGCTCGATAATAATTAAGGATTTGATAGTCCGGTTATTCGCGGACTGACGTGGTCTATAGTATAGCTCGTGCTGCACTAGCAGGCAAATTCTCAGGCTTCCTCCCATTGGCAAAAGAGCCAGTGAGCTCCGGAACAAGGGCTGAGACCCGCCTCACTAGGATTCTTTTCCCAGCAGATGACTCAGCATTTTGTCATATCCGGGTGGATGCGGTGAGTTATATCTCAAAAACGAGGGAATCGGATACCTGAAAACGCCAATTTTGTGACCAAGTTCCAAACCTTGAATCGTTTTCTCAATTTTACTCATCGGTATCGAAAAGGCGCATTCGCAATCTTCAGTGTGAGGAATCAGCCGTTCTCCGAGGCTCAGCAGGGTGAACTGGCACTCGTCTTTTTCGATAGTCCGCGTGATATAGGTTGCACATCCGGCTCCTATAGACAAAGTGGCGTCCAGACTGCTCTTGCCTGTCCCATTGAGGTAGCCCGTGAGAAGTATCCATATCTGAGCCGGATTGCCATAAACCAGGACAAGATGTGGTTCGAAAGCAGCTCTGTTTAGAGGGGCCATGAGTACGTGCTTGTACTTACCATATTCAAATTTGGGAAGGTTTTCAATAGGCGCTGCTGCCTGTTTTTTGTTCATCCCCCACAACCCAAGAGACTCTTGGAAGCTCCCGTCAGCGACATCTGGCAGCACAGGCAGGAAACCCATACTTATGCCAGCAACGTAGCAGCTCTGAAACTTGTCGACAGCAATAGTCCAGCCGTAGCGCCGCACCATATTAATTGCATGGCACAACGAAATGTCTATTCCCACGTCTTTTTGAGGCGTTCTAGTCTTGTCGGGGAGTTCTTTTTCGGATTCGCACATCCGTATGGCCAGTGGAAAGGTTTGTGGCCGCACATAGTGAGTCAATGCCTCGTCGATTTGTTTTGGATTTACCATGTTTTTTTCCTCCTTTGTTGATAATACATGTCTGGTGGACGGGAAGCCCCTCGGGCCTGGGGAAACCTTACATCTTACAGGATTGTTGTTTCGTCTTCAGGGTGTAGCAATGTACACTTTATCAGAATTCCGGCCTGTTTTCTATCGCTTGCCCAAGTATAGTGACCAGAGCCATGGCGACCCAGCCTGCTGGGATAGCTAAAGCACGAGCATCACAAAGTAGGAGCCGAGGCCTAGCCTCGGCTCTTACACCGTTTCTCTTCACTCTCCCGAGCGTTCACTTGTTACTCGAGATTGCCGTTATGCTCATGAGCCTCTCGCCGACCATAAATCGTGGCTCCAATTCAATATGTTCACAATCGGGTCAAGAACGCCCACCCTCACCGCTGTTCTTAGGATCTCATGTTGGGAGATGAAGTTGGCTATGGGAGGGCTGGCTTTATAATAGAGGGCTACAAGCTTGGCGCCCAGGCTGTTAGGGAGCATGACTGTGTCCCTGAACTCTCTCAGGGTGTCTAGTTCCTTTGTTGTATCGGTACAGTAGGCTGCGGTAGCGATAAAACAGCTAGGCGTTTCCTCCGGATGGCGATAACCACCCCATGGCGTTCCTTGCAATTGATCCAGAGGTGGCGTGGTATCATTTCTTATTTTTGCCCACATATAACCGCTGTAGCCATTGGTGCTGGCGGTATTGACTCCGCTGTCTGAACACTCGTTCCAGTCGTCGCCGTCCCACCAGAGGAGCTGCAATAGCGATTCATCGTCGATGCCTGCCGCAGCTAATGCATCATCGGTATAGTAAAGCCTTATCTCAAGCTCGTTGGCTTCCCTAGTATCGGGAACGTAGACATCGATATATTTATCCAGTGGGCTGAAGCCGGTTGGAGCATCGCCGCCGGGATTCTCGTCATATGGAAACACCGTTACCGTAGCTGTGCCCTTTACCTCAACCTCGGTGTCAGCCTCGTCCCTGGCATCAACGGTACCATCAGTTACCGTCTCTGTTACTATCTCTCCGCACTGCCCCTCAATGTTCCGTCCCACGGCGACCACGGTGCCGTCGTCCTTAAGCCCCACCGTGTGCGTGTCGCCTGCGGCGACCTGGGCGATGTCCGTCCACCCGCCGACATTGCACCGCCCGTCGTCGTTGTATCCCACGGCGACCACGGTGCCGTCGTTCTTAAGCCCCACCGTGTGCGAGTAGCCCACGGAGACCTGAGTGATGTCCGTCCAGCCGCCGACATTGCACTGCCCGTCCCAGCTGCCTCCCACGGCGACCACGGTGCCGTCGTCTTTAAGCCCCACCGTGTGACCACAGCCTGCGGCGACCTGGGTGATGTCCGTCCAGCCGCCGACATTGCACTGCCCATAGTCGTTGTATCCCACGGCGACCACGGTGCCGTCGTTCTTAAGCCCCACCGTGTGAAAGCAGCCTGCGGCGACCCGGGCGATGTCCGTCCAGCCGCCGACATTGCACTGGCCGTAGGAGTTGTCTCCCACGGCGACCACGGTGCCGTCGGCTTTAAGCCCCAGCGTGTGATAGGCGCCTGCGGCGACCTGGATGATGTCCGTCCAGCCGCCGACATTGCACTGGCCGTCGGAGTTGTCTCCCACGGCGACCACGGTGCTGTAGGACTTAAGCCCCACCGTGTGAAGGTCGCCTGCGGCGACCTGGATGATGTCCGTCCAGCCGCCGACATTGCACTGGCCGTCGGAGTTGTCTCCCACGGCGACCACGGTGCTGTAGGACTTAAGCCCCACCGTGTGATGGAGGCCTGCGGCGACCTGGACGATGTCCGTCCAGCCGGGGCTGACATCTGCCAAGACCGGCGCCGCCGTCACCAGCCCCAGGCTCACCACCAGCACCAGGGCAAACAGGATACCGAATATTCTTTTCACTCTTCACCTCCTTCGTTACAGTTCGATTTCT
The DNA here is from genome assembly GCA_029857995.1 of Dehalococcoidia bacterium. Lineage (GTDB taxonomy): Bacteria > Chloroflexota > Dehalococcoidia > GIF9 > AB-539-J10 > RBG-13-51-36. Next base: position 7,876 of record JAOUFZ010000034.1, on the reverse strand, counting down.
CCAAAATCCTTATCCTTTCCATTTTTCTCAGCGCCAATGTCATTGCCTGTCCCTCGCCGACCACAAATCGTGGCTCCAATTTAATATTTTCACAATCGGGTTAACAAAGCCCACCCTCACCGCTGTTCTCAGGACCTCGTGCTGGGAGATGAAGTCGGCTATGGGAGGGCTGGTCCTGTAATAGAAAGATACAAACTCGGCTCCCAGGCTGTTAGGGAGCATGACTGTGTCCCTGAACTCTCTCAGGGTGTCTATTTCCTGTGCTGTATCAATACCATAGGCTGCGGTGGCAACAAAACATCGCCCAGTGATGGTAATCGAAAGCTCAGCGGTTGCCGCAATCCGGGCGGCATCGGTGACTGTGACGGTGAAGTCGAAGACACCGGCTCTGGTTGGCGTGCCCGAGATGGTGCCGGTATCGGTGTCAAGACCCAGCCCGTCTGGCAGGCGGCCCTGCGTTACGGCCCAGGTGTAGGGCTCGTCGCCGCGGCAGGCCTCAAGTTCCACCTGGTAGGCTACCCCCTCCTGGCCATCGGGTAGTTCGGTGGTAGCGATAAAAAGAGCTAAAGACGGCAAGCCATAACCACCAAACGGCGTTCCTCGCAGGTCGGCCAGAGATGGCGTGCTATTATTACTTATTCTTGCCCAGATATAATCGCTGGCGGTATTGATTCCGCTGTTTGAACACTGTAACCAGGCGGTGCCGTTCCACGAGAAGGGCTGGAGCGATTCTTCGTCGATGCCTGCCGCAGCTACTTCAGCATTGGCATAGTAAAGCCTTATTTCGAGCTCGGCGACTTCAGTAGTATCGGGAATGTAGACATCTATATATTTGTCAAGTGAGGTGAAGCATCTGGGGGCGTCGCCGCCGGGATTATCAGCGTATTGAACCAAGGTTACCGTAGCTGTGCCATTTACCGCAACCTCGGTGTCAGCTTCGTCCTTGGCATCAACGGTGTCATCGGTCACGGTCTCTGTCTTTACGGTTACTAGAGCAGCCCCCAGCCAGGGCTCGAAATGGACGCTACCCGTCACAGCGTCGCCCTCACCAGGACCTTCACCGCTAGACCCGCTGGAATGGCCCCACCAATTGCGGGTGGCGTCCAGCGTCTCGCCTCCCTCGTTCCGCACACCAGACAGAGAGTTATCGGCGATGTTATTGAAATTAACGGTGATTCCTCTAAGCTCTGTCTGGTCAGGCCACACATAGATACCGCGCTGATTCCCTGTGAAATTATTGCCTTTCACTGTCACATTCTCAGAAATGGGCCGGTCGTGGTGTGACCTCTCGAAAGTCATGGCTGCGCCGTCAACATAACCGGTTACAGTGTTGCTTTTAATTTCGGTGTTAAGGAATTGGCAGCTTATGCCTACGCCTCCATTAGAGAAGTCCCTTATCAGGTTGCCTTCGATAAGTGAATCTTCGAGGTAGCCGGTGATGCCAAACCTCGAGTTAACGACCTCGTTGTTCCTGAAGGTCGCCACAGTCGGGGGGGCCGGCAGAACGGCGCCCGCGTTAATGGCTATCTCCGCATTTTCCACATGGCAATACTCAACCGTAGCGTTAATGGTGAATGTGAGGCTAATCCCGAATTCACCGGGGTTCAACACGCGTACATTTCTGACGGTAATATCAGCTTTGACGCCCAGACCAGCCTCCACATAGTCTGAATTGATGATTCCGTGCGCGCCATTCTGCACAGTCAAACCATCAATGACGACCACACGGCCGTCAGTGGTGGTTATGCTGATCCCTGCTTCCTCCGCATCTGGTTCAATGACCGTTTCAGTGCCACTGCGTGTCCGCGCGTCAAGCCCGGCCCGGGTACCCTTTAGGGTCAACGACTTGTCAATAACAATATTCTCTTCATACAACCCTGCAGCCACTATGATGGTGTCGTTATCCGAGGCAGCATCAATGGCTTCCTGGATAGTGTCGTAGTCGTCGGGCACATAAATAATGTTGCCATCTGCCAAGACCGGAGCCGCCGTCACCAGCCCCAGGCTCACCATCAGCACCACGACAAACAGGATACCAAAAACAATTTTCATTCTTTCTCCTTTTGTTACTTTTTTGTTGCCTTATCGCCCATTGGATCAGCGGCCTAGCGGCCTCTCCATCACACAGCTTTCAATTTGCCAGTGGTCACTCTCTCGAAAAATACAAAACCGACCTTTTGAAGGTCGGTTCTATCGTTGGCTGCGCGCGCTCAAGTGACCGGCTAAAGGCGCCGCATCATCGCTCCCCGTAATCTCTCTTCCCCACAACTCTGTCACTTTTGCTCCTCACGCCAATCAACACATCGCATAGGGAACGCCCTATTTTTCCAGAATCCTACCCAGTTGCCAGTGAATATGATAACACTTAAATATTAAGATTTCGTTAAGACGTGAGAGAATCTAACAGGCATTAGGCGCACATTCTTTTATTTTCAAAGATTTTTTTCTACAATTTCATCCAAGTTCGGCAAAAAAGTTCATAAATTGAGTGATAGAGCCTGAGCGCTGCGTCTCAAGCCAACCCATGATAGAAAGCTAGAGAGGTGGGCAGCCTCTCAGATTTTTGTGAAAGACTTACCTTCGATGTGATCGGGGAATTTGTGTTCTATCTTCGAGGTGTCGCCGTGTACACCTTATCAGAATTCGCGCCTGTTTTCCAGCGCTTGGCCCAAGGTTAAGTCATCCGCATATTCCAGCTCAGCCCCAAAAGGCAGGCCACGAGCCAAGCGAGTGACCCGAATGCCCAGAGGAGCGATGAGCCGTTGCAGATACATGGTCATAGTTTCGCTCTCTACATTGGGATTGGTTGCCACAATCACTTCTGTTACTGAGCCGTCCTTAAGACGAGCCAGAAGCTCCCTCATCTTTAGATCTTCAGGCCCTACACCTTCCGTCGGGCTGATAGTTCCGTGAAGCACATGGTAAACGCCTTCATATTTTTTGGTTTGCTCCAGAGGGAGGATGTCTGAAGGTTTCTCCACAACACAAATCTTGGAATGGTCACGTTCTTTATCCTGGCAAATACGGCAAGGGTCACAATCAGTGTTGTTAAGACAGACTGAGCAAAGCTTTATCTTTTCCTTCAGCGTCAAAATAGCCTCGGCCAGAGCCTTAGCTTCTTCGTCAGAGCTGCGCAAGAGATGATAAGCCAACCGTTTAGCACTTTTGGGCCCGATTCCCGGCAGCTTATTTAACTCTTCAATTAATCTGGATATAGGCTCGGCAACAATTTTCATTTGCTCTTGTCCTTTATCTCATACTGTCTGGAGCATCGCGGGAAACCCTCGAAGGTTTTGATAGCCGACAGCTCACTAAAGTAACCCCGGTATATTGAGACCACCGGTCAGACTGCTGAGGTGCTTGCTAACAAGCTCCTGGGACTTGGCAACAGCCTCGTTGACAGCAGTCATGATTAAGTCCTGTAGCAACTCAACATCTCCTGCTGCTATCACTTCGGGAGATATCTGCACAGAATGTACCTTCTGGTGTCCGTCAAGTACCACCTTGACAGCACCACCTCCACTGCTAGCTTCCACGGTGATATTGCCCAGTTCCTCCTGGGCTTTAGCCAGCTTTGCCTGAAGTTGCTGGGCCTGACGCAGTATTGATTTATCCATTTCGTTCCTTTCGTTCAGCCTTGCTCAGGACAACGACTCCTGCTCACTAATCCTGGCACCCATTTCCAGAGCAGCCTTAATCACCGGATTTTGTGTTCTTACCTGGGACGGGACTTCCCTTTTGGAATCAACCAAAATGCACCGTATCCTATAGGACCGACCAAAGACTTCCTTAAGCTTTTTCTCCACCAGATGTCGGTATTTGGTGTCTTCGATTTTCTCCTTATGGAAGGAATAATAGAAGCCTAACACCAGTGTATCATCCTCAAGAGCTACGGGGTCACAGGCGCTGCGCAAGAAAGCATCCAGGTTACCACTGGAACCTTCCCCTCGCAATGATTTAATGAAGTCCCTCCACCGGCTGCGGACGTAGTCAATGTCCTGAGGAATGTCTTTGCTTGGGATCTCAGAAGCAACCACGGCCGCAAGAACCTCACTGTCATCCTCAGTCCCGACCCGGTCGGGCTCCACTGCTACAGGAGCATCAGCCCCAATTCCTTCGGGGGGCTTAGTCATCTCAGGAGCATCCACTACCTCCGGAGGTGTAGTCATAATTGGTTGCTCTTTTCCGGCTTGTGAAGACAAAGCACAATCCAGTAAAGCCATTTCCAAGGACAAAGCGGAGTAATTATCACTGCGAAAATCTATGCTAGAGAAAGACTTGACCGCCTTAAGCAGATAATCCATCGGAGCATTGGTGGCAAGACTGCTCATTTCAGCTAAATCTTCACTGGTAACATCCAGCGCCTCCTCGCATCGGGATTTAGCTAACAACAGTCCTCGAAGGTATTCTACCAAGCCCAGATTAAACTGACGAAGATCAATGCCATCGCTATTGAGGCTATTTACAATTCTTAACCCGGCAGCCACATCTCTGCTGACCACACATCGTGCTAGTTCTCTAACCCGTGGCTCCCGACTGGTACCCAGTTCCGTCTGAATCTGATCAAGCTCGATTTGGTTGCCGTAGTAGGCAATCATCTGCTGTAAAATATTTTCGGCATCTCGAAGGCTCCCGGTAGCAGCGCGAGCAATAAGCTCTAAGGCACCGGACTCGATGCGAATTCCCTCTTTCTTGCATATTAGCTTGAGTTTATCCGTTATCTCGGTTTGACGCAGGCGATGGAAATTAAACCGCTGACATCTCGATATTATGGTGGCTATCACCTTGTGCGCTTCCGTGGTAGCTAAAACAAAGATTACATGTGGCGGCGGCTCTTCTAATGTCTTCAGCAAGGCATTGCAAGCTGCCTCGGTAAGCATGTGGACTTCGTCTATGATATATACCTTGTAACGGGCAAGGCTCGGGGCATAGTTTGCCTTTTCCCTGAGGCTGCGGATTTCATCAATGCCACGATTGCTGGCAGCGTCTATCTCTATTACATCCAAAGCCCTGCCTTCAGTGACTGAACGGCACATATCGCAGGCATTGCACGGTTCACCACCTGCTCTATTAGGACAGTTGACCGCCTTGGCTAAAATACGCGCCATGCTGGTCTTGCCCGTACCTCGCGGACCGCAAAAAAGATAGGCGTGAGCTATCTTCCCACTCTCTACAGCATGACGCAGAGTCTGAGTCACAGGCTGTTGTCCCACCACCTCACTTAAGGTCTGCGGCCGCCACTTGCGGTAGAAAACCTCAGAGCCCATACGCTCTTATTATACACCCCTCCACCCAATCCCCAAAGGAGATTCTTGCGCCATAGCAAAAGTGAGAATCAATTTTTCTAGAACACGTGCTGCCCGTAGTTCCAAGGCGTAGAGCAAGAAAGATTTGCGCTACGGAACTGCCCAGCGGAGACGTTAAAGAGATAGCTTAGCCCCCTGATTTATCAGGCTTGGGCACCCAGTTCTTGAAGCTTTTACTTGCTAATTTGCTTTTCGGCCCAGTCGCCGGCCCAGGGCACCTTCCACATTTTGCCTGTGCCTGCCTGGATAATAAGGATGATCCACAAGACAAACATCAAGATCCCAATAAGTATCGACAGGATCCAGCCAACAAAGGGAATCCAAGCCAGGATAAGTTCGGCCACAGTTAATACCCCGAAGGTCATAATGGATTGCCAGGCATGGAATTTAACAAAGGTGCTCTTCTTTTCCAGGACGACGAAAATTATTCCCGTTATCCATCCCGCCACATAGCAAAGAAGGCCAGCTACGTTGGCTGACAGACCTGTGCTACTCTCCGCTTCGGGTTTAGCTGCTGGGAGGGCACCAAGCTCAGCGCCACACTTGGAGCAAAACTTAGCTGCCTCAGGATTTTCCGCACCGCATCTAGAGCAAAACATATTCACCTCCTTACATTAAATCTATATCACGTATTACGGATATGTCAATAGCTTCTTGCGGCTCTTTGTCACACTGCTTGTTGGCAAGTGGCCAGATGCTTCCGCCTCGTGCAGCCTGCCCTGGTGGCATGAGATTCTTCGCTTCCTTCTAAATTACGGCGAGCATAGGATTCAGAGGCAGAATGACAAGAATCGGAGGGGTGTTGCGTTCTTTGGTCAGGGCTTATCACTCCTTATGGCTCCATCCGAAGCGAAATGAGAAGCTCATCAACTGACTGAGCCCCTAGGGCTCAGCCTAGAATTGTCATGATGCCCTCGCGAATCATCTTCACAGCGATGGCGGCCAGAAGTAACATGATCACCTTGGATATAGCACTGACGCCTGTATTTCCTAGAAAAGCCACAATTCGAGTGGCCTGTCTGAAAAGCACCCACTGTATCACGAGATTGATGACAAAGGAAGAGAGCACAATCGCAATATGATGCTGGCCCATCAGCAATAATAAAGCGGCAAGCACAGCCGGCCCGACAACCAGAGGAGTGCCCAGAGGCACAACGCCTATCGTCTCGGAGGCTGAAAAATCCTCGGTTTCTAGCGCCTTACCGGTGATTAAATACCTGATGGCCAAAATCAGCAAAATGATGCCGCCAGCCATTAAGAAATCAGCCACCTCGATGCCCAAAAGCGAAAAGATGGCTCTGCCGACAGCGACAAATAGCAGACCTACACCGAAAGCAGTGAGCGTGGCCAAATTCGCAGTCTTTTTACGATGCGTGGCTGTTCCTTCCTGTGTCAAGGTGAGAAAGATAGGCAAGTTTCCCACGGGGTCCATGGCGACGAAAAGAGGGACGAAAGTCAAAGCTAATTCTCGGAAAATCTCTGCCATCTCACTTGAAATCCTGCTATTTCAACTCTCAATTTATATTTGTTTAGATTGTGGATTCTGCGTTTTTCAAAGAGGCGAAAGGTGATTTTGCAGGATTTAATTCTGCCGGAAAACCCAAGTGGCTGAAGCCACCGTATCATCTTCGGCTAAGCCCATGAGCCTGGCTCCCCGGCCGTTCCTGCTCTGAATTGGGATCTGCTCCATCGGGATGTGTACCACATTTCCTTTGGTTGATAGCATAACCAGGGAGCCTTGCTGGGAGACGAGCTTGGACAAAGCTAGATTACCCGTTTTCGGGTTAACCCTGTATGTCCTGACCCCCTTGGTTCCTCTATTGTGAACCGGATAGTTTTTTGTCGGGGTCAGCTTGCCAAACCCTTTCTCGGTCAGTGTGAGAACATAGGCATCAGGCAGGACAATGCCCATACCAACAGCATAATCGTCAATAAGACGGATTCCCCGAACGCCGCCACTGGTTCGGGATGCAGTCCTCAAACCTTTGACCTGAAATCTAATAGCCTTCCCGTTCCGGCTCACCAGGATGACCTCGTCTTCGTTGGCGACTACACCGGCTGATGTCAGCTTATCCTTATTTCTCAGTCCCATGGCAATAATGCCATTCCTCCTTATCGAAGCAAACGCGCCCAGGGTGGTCTTTTTTATCACACCACCCTTAGTAGCCATTAATAAGAACTTGTTTGCGGGAAAGCTTGCGATGGCTAATAGCACAGTTACTTCGTCCTCTAAGTTAATGGGTAATAGATTAACTAAAGCTATCCCCTTAGCCGTGCGGGAGGAATCCTCAGGAACCTCGTAACACTTCAGACAGTAAACCTTACCAGTGCTGGTAAAGAAAAGGAGATTGTCATGGGTGTCAGCCACCAGGATGTGGCTCACTGTATCGCCACCCCGGGTCACCATCCCCATGATGCCTTTTCCGCCACGATGTTGCAGCCGATAAGTGCTGGCGGGGATCCTTTTGATGAACCCCTTGTTGGTGAAGGTGACTACCATTGACTCGTGAGGGACAAGGTCCTCCGTACGAAATTCTTCGATCTCCTCTGCCTTCACCACCGTCCGCCGC
>JAOUFZ010000033.1 GCA_029857995.1 Dehalococcoidia bacterium | reverse complement strand
TAACATTCTAGGCCAGCTAACTATCGTCAAAAGGAGGGCAAAAATGTGGGATGCTTCAAAATGTAACCTGTGCGGCGACTGCCTCGTGAATTGCAGGTATGCCGGTTATGATAGGGATAAGGCGATTGCTGAGATTACGCTGCTCATGGAGGGCAAAGACGCCGAAATATTGAGCAAGTGCACTACCTGCATCGCCTGTAGTAGTCACTGTCCTACCGGAGCTGACCCTTCTAACCTTATCTTCAAGATGCAGGAGAAAATAGGCACCTCTCCCATAGTAGTAGTCGACAAACCGCTATGCGAGGAATTAGTCCGGGCATTCGAAAGGCGAGAAGACCACAGGCAGTTGATACAGGGCACTCCTGATAAGCCTGCTCTGTCATTCGATGCGTTTCGGTTTGACTACCAGCTGATACCGGGCGACCCTGGTAAGCCAGCGCTGTCACTCGACGCGTTCCGGTTTGACTACTTCCCCGAGGGCACATTTGACAGCCAGCTATTCAAGGGTATGACCATAGTGAGAGGTGGGGAGTATGCATCTCTTGTAGGCTACGTGCATATGGGTGGAGAGAGCTTAGTCGAAAAATATGGTCAGCGAGTCCTTGATAAGCTGGCAAGCCTGGGCAAAGACATCGTGTACATTCATAATGAAGGCTTTATCCTCGCGCATGTAAAGGCCAAGGAGTATGGTTTCGAAGTTCCCTTCAAGTACATGCACCTCTTCGAATACCTGCGCAACTATCTGAGGGCTCACAAAAAAAACATCACCAAACTGGGCAAGAAGGTTGCCTACCACGCCAACTGCGCTACCAGATTGATCCCTGAGTATGATGCTTTTCTGGATGAGGTCTTCGAGCTTGTCGGCGTGGAACGGCCCAACAGAGAATATGAGCGGTTGAACGCCGTCTGCTGCACCGCTCCCCTTATCTACGTTAACCGAGAACTTGCCGTTGACATCCAGAAGAAGAACTTCGAGGATGCCATTGCCTGCGGTGCCGATGCCATCATAACTTCCTGCCCTCTATGTCACAGAGTGCTTATGCGACCCAGCTTGAAGTTCAATCTACCCAACATATTCATCACTGACCTGTGCCGCATTGCCCTCGGCGAAAAGCCCTGGCCAGACGGCTCCCGGTAGCGAAGTTACGATGAGTTTATTATTTGGACAGCGCCGGTGTTCTACCACAGACAATGTAGGCATTCGTTTAATATAGGCAACTGTAGCTTAGCATGTGGTATGATTGTTGGCGGCAAGGCAAGGAGTCATGATCGGTTCCAGAACAGCTAAGAAGAGGATAATTCAATGCGGGGCAGATATCTGTGGGGTCGCTCCAGTGGCTCGATTTGTGGATGCTCCGAAAGGTTTCCACCCATGTGACATCTATCCTGATTGTAGATCTGTAATTGTTTTTGCATCCCGTTTTCCTTTAAGCACCCTTCAAGCCAAAACCAATGCACCCTATACCTTGGTAAGAAACAAAATGGTTGATAAATTGGACGGGATTTCCTTCCATGTAGCAGGTGAATTAGAAATGGAAGGCGTTGTGTCAATTCCGATTCCCTCGGCTGACCCGTATGAGTATTGGGATACAGACCGGAATCATGGAAGAGGGATTCTATCACTAAAACACGCAGGTGTCCTCGCTGGGCTAGGAGTACTTGGGAAGAATACTCTTCTTATAAACGAAAGGTTCGGGAATATGATCTGGCTTGGGGCTATTCTTGTGTCTATTGATTTAGAGCCCGATCCGATTGCATCTTATGAAGGTTGTATCTCTGGATGCACGTTGTGTATAGATTCGTGTCCGCAGCATGCTCTTGATGGGATGACCATTGACCAGAGGCTATGCAGAGAGCGTTCTAATTCTTACACCGATGGTGGCGGCTGGGTTCTTTCGTGCAATATCTGTCGGAGAATTTGCCCTTATCATGAAGGTCTTCTAGACAAGCAACGAAAGAAGGAATCGGTTAAGGCTTAATTGTCGGCCTGTTTCTATTGGTCTGGCTATTTAGCTCTTTGGGGTGTAAGCTATCTTCTAGAACTAGCTTCCGTCTGACGAAGCGTATCGGAGAAAGGTGATGATGTTGCCTCTGTGGTAGGCCGTACAGGATTTGAACCTGCCATACTTTGACCGCGCAACGAAGTAATCATTAATGCCTTTCTATTCGCAATTTAGCCTCGGTAGTTTTTCCCCAAAGTGTCGCGATCTTCTCTGGGCATAATACCTGATTTGTAGTGAACTTGATTTCGGGGACAGGCTACCCCTTAGATTCCCACTGGAATGCATTTGAGAGGCCCTGGGAAAGGCATTAAACCTTTTGCGTATCTAATTGGCTTACCGACCAGAGCCACCGCAAATTATGTTCCCTTTTCTCATTCAGTGCAGGTGTGGCCTACAATCCGAACTCATGCCCTAATCACTGGGCGCTGGTCTTTCCCGTTCTGCATCGGTGATAAGGCCTTGTGTATTCAGTGCCAAGGCCTGAACAGCCTTTGCCACCATCTTTGCTTAGGGGTCTGCTTAGGGCCTTCGAGAAGCAATAATCGTTGCTCAAGCAATTCCGCTTTAGCTTTCCAATAGCCGACTTCCTGCGATAGTTGCTCTATTCGGTTGATAAGGGGTTGGACTTGCTGGGTATCATCTGGTAAGGGCTTCGTGGGCAGGGGTAGGTCTTCTATAATGTATGACTCCCCGAATTTGGTAGATACCAGCCTGGCCTTGAGCTTGCCGGACTTGATATAGCGGCGGACGGTGACTATGGAGACCCCTAAAGCCTGAGCGGCCTCTCTTAGCGTATAACCACTCATCAAGAATATTGTAACACCTTAGTCAGTGCCTTTGGAATCGGCCTGATCAATATGCCCAGTGTGTTGTGCATGGTGGGCAAAGGCGCAGACAGTGACGCGCACAGAGTTCTAATGCGTGACTCCCCGCCTAGATCATACAAATGGTTTGGCCTTGGGCCTAGAATTCATTCGGGTGATGGGGTCTGAGAAACAGGTGTATAATTAAGCAGATTTCGCTATCTCGTGAGGATATGAGGCATGGCTGTTCAACTGGAGTTTTTGAAGAGGATTCTATACTTCTCGGATCTTGGCCTTGCTGAGCTTGAGTCAATCAAAGAACTCGTCTTTGAAAAGACTGCTGAAAGAGCAGAAATGATCTTGCTCGAGGGTGAATCGGCTGACAATCTGTATTTTGTCGCTTCAGGCGTGGTGAAAGTGTTCAAGACATCAACCGAAGGGAGGGAGCAGATCTTGAACATCGTGCGCCCCGACGAGTCCTTCAATGATGTCTCCATCTTTGATGGTGGGCCAAATCCCGCCGGTGCCCGGGCTATGGGACCCGTTCTTCTTTACGGGATAAAGAAGAATGACATGGAAGTCATCCTCCGGAACCATCCACAGATAGCATTGAATGTAATCAAGGTGCTGGCAAAGCGAGTGCGTCATCTCGTATCGCTGGTTGAGGATCTGTCTTTCAAGCATGTCATCAACAGGGTAGCCAGAATACTCTTTGAACACATCGGAGGCGAAATGAGCCGTGGGCCACGGCTTACACAGCAAGAAATGGCAGCTATGGCGGGTACTGCCCGGGAGGTGGTGGGTAGGTCGTTGAAGGCATTAGAGGAGGAAGGGGCGATCAAGCTGGACCGCCACCGCATAATAATTAGGGATAAAGAAGCTCTAAGGAAGATAATGGAGGTGTCTTCTTGAGACAAAAATCACAGACAGGTGGCACCTTTACTTCTAGAATAATCAACATGGAGACTGAAAAACATGGCTGAAATGCCGATTACAGACATCAGAAAGTGCGACGGGTGCGGCCTGTGCGTTGGCGTGTGCCACTTAAATGCTCTGACGATAGTTAACAAAATCGTTATCATTATTGAAACAGTGGAGTGCGACTGGTGTACAGACTGCGAAGCCGTTTGTCCCACCGGGGCCATCAGTTGCCCTTTTGAGATAATTATCCAAGAGCACTAGAGACCAACTAAGGTCTTATAATATTTCCATCATCCATCTTTCCCACCAGTCTTTTGTTATCTTGCGTTTCCCTATTCGACGGCCCGGTCTGCATGGGACAAAAGTCGCATACAAGGATCGCTTCCTTACATACAATGGTTTTTGCCTGGAAGAAGTAGTTGCCCGAACCAAAGGTATAAAGGAGGCTGAAAATGATAGCAGTTTCAGAAAACACAAAAAACAGAGAACAAATCTCTTCTGGGGATGAGGAATCGCATTTGGCTGGGCAGAAGAGTTACGAGGAAGAAGACTTCTCCGAGCTTGAAATTACTCCTCAGAAACGCAAGCTTGAATTTGGTGATGATTTGTTGAATTTATATTTAGACGAAGTGGGGCAAACTGCCCTTCTCAATGCCGAGGAGGAAAGAGTGCTGGGTAGCCAGATAGAAGAGGGGAAGCACCTCTCCCGGCTTGAGAAAGAACGGCTCGCCGGGCCAGGTGCTCAGCCTTCGGCCATAAACCTGTTGTTAGCTTCAGGGAAGCGACTCAGCCAAGCGGATTTGGTTTTCAAAACTCTTTACCGGTATCTTAAACTTCCTTATCGCGGAAGCATAGCAGAGAAAGTGTCTCACCCAGATCTACGTCGCGCAATCGATGGCAGTATCGACCAGCATTTATCCAGCGCTATAGCTGAACTCACTAGGGTAAACCAAGACAGAGTCGAGAAAGACATAATTGAATTGTCGCTGGACAGTCGGCTGATACCATGGCATATCGTGGCAGAGGCAGGCCTGAAAAGCTCTCTGATTGAATTTGGGGAGGTGCTGGAGTCGCCGGAATTCCGCGACAAACTGGAAGCGCATCACTCAGAAATTGACAAGCACTTCGAGCAAGTAAAGGAAAGGGCACGCCAGGCAACCAACCACATGATTCAAGCTAATTTACGCCTTGTTATAAGCGTCGCCAAGGGACATATTGGCAGGGGCGTGCCTCTAGCCGACCTCATACAGGAAGGTAATGTCGGGTTGATGCGGGCAGTGCAGAAATTCGACCACCGCAGAGGCTATAAATTCAGCACCTACGCCATTCCGTGGATCTGGCAGGCAGTCAACAGGGCAGTTAATGACCAGTCACGCATTGTGCGCCTGCCGGGACACGTGGTTGATGCTCTGGCGAAGCTAGCACGGGCGAGGAATAGTCTAGCCCAGAGGCTCGGCCACCAGCCGACTGAACAAGAACTAGCTTCTGAGATGGGACTGCCATCCAAAAAGATAGAATCGCTGCTTGATGTGATATCTGATGTGCCTGTTTCTCTGGAGACGCCTGTAGGAGAAGATGGAAGCCAACTCGGTGATTTCATTGCAGACCAGACGATTCCGCAGCCTGAAGAGCAGTCCAATGCAATTCTGCTCAGAGAGGAATTGAGCAAAGCATTAGAGTCGCTGACACCCCGAGAACGACGCATCATTGAATTGAGGTTTGGGCTGCGCAATGAGTACAGTCGAACCCTAGCGGAGGTTGGCACAGAGTTGGGTCTTACCAAGGAGCGGATACGCCAGATTGAAAGAGAAGCACTGGCTAAACTGCGCCGTCCAAGTCACAGCCGTGAGTTGATAGGATATCTCGGGTGACGACTTCTGAGACTGTCTGATTTTGACTTTCTGTTCGCAGAAAAAAGGGGGCAGAGTGTGAGCTGTGCAGGATTCGAACCTGTGACACCCTGATTGAAAGTCATGGCGTATCAAAATAGAGACGTTATTGTCAGATATCGGGATGCTGCGCTGCAAAAAGAATCGTTTGCTTCTGCTATCAGGGGCTTCTTCGGCAGTGTTATAGCAGACCGCGACCGTCTTGCGGTCTATGCCGATCCCGCGTAAAGAACGGCGAGTATCTTGGCTGCAGTGGTACCAGCACACCTGACGAGGTGGGGTTGACCAGAATCGTAATACACGGCATCCCCAGCCTTGAGAAAATCAACGCGGTCCCGGACTTGCACTTTGATTTCGCCTTCCAGGACGTAAAGAAATTCTTGTCCAGCATGGGTAGAGGACTCTTCCGTCTCTGTAGGTACTAGCGTAACAATGAATGGCTCCATCAACCGATTAGCCTTGTCAGGGGCCAGGGACTCGTAGGAGTAGCCGTAGAGCACGCTTCTGACCTCTCCGTAGCGGGACACCGTCCGTCGTTCGTGCTTGCGGACCACGGTCATAGGCTTGTCAATTCCTGGAGATATGAAGTAGCCCATCTTCATGTCGAGCGCTTTACCTAGCCTAACCAGCTGCCCTAACGCGGGGATTAGTTTGCTCGATTCTATACGTCCCAGGGCATCTATATCTATGCCTGTTCGACTGCTCAGGTCCTTAATGGTGAGCCCGCGCATTTCTCGAACCCTCCGAATCCGGTCGCCAAGGGATTCCTTTCCCTCCTTAACTGCTTCCATACGGGCGAGATCAGCCGCGTCGGTCAGAAGATCATCATGCCTCGCTGCGCTGCTCTTGGCCGGACCAGGTCTAGCAGAAGTCCTGCGTTTTGACTTGTCGTTTTTCATGGTGCCCTTCTTTCTAGATTGCCCTTCCCGAGACGCCGATGTTACGGGCAATCACGATGCGTAGTATTTCTGAGGTTCCCTCGCCGATCTCGAGAATCCTCTGATCCCTATATAATCTCTCGACTTCATAATCCTTCATCAGCCCGTACCCTCCGTGAAGTTGAACTGCGTGGTGGACACAACGGCGCATGACTTCAGAGCAGAACAATTTTGCCATGGCTGCCTCTTTAGTGATGGGACGGTCGTTTTCTCGCAGCCAGCAGACTTTGTAGAGCAGATTTCTGGCCAGTTCGATCTCCAGCACCATATCGGCTAGCTTGAAAGCGTTGATTTGAAATGAAGCGATGGGTTGCCCAAATTGGATGCGCGAATTACCGTATTGCAGGGCCAATTCGAAAGCTGCCTGAGCCCCACCCAGTCCCATGGCGGCGATGCTGAGGCGTCCGCCGTCCAGTGTGGCAAGCATCTGATGGAAGCCGTCGCCCCTCCTTCCCAGAAGGTTTGCCTTCGGCACGACGCAATCGTCGAAAAAAAGCTCGCCTGTGCTGGATGCTCGCCACATCATCTTGTCTTTCATTTCCTTAGCTGTGAACCCAGGGGTGCCGCTGGGAACGATAAGGCAACTAAGCTCCGGCTTGCCATCCTCACGTTTGCCGGTCACCGCCTGGACAATAATGACACCAGTTAACGAGCAAGCTGAGTTGGTAATAAAAATCTTGTGCCCATTGATAGTCCAGTAGTCTCCTTGAAGTGTTGCGGTGGTTCGAGAGCTTCCAGCGTCGGAGCCAGCATCAGGCTCCGTCAGACCGAATGCAGCTAGACACTCTCCGGAACAGAGCCTGGGAAGCCATTCTTGTTTTTGCTTTTCACTGCCAAAGTAGTAGATAGGGCCGATTCCCAGAGAGTTTCCGGCAGCGATAGTAGCGGCCTGGGAAGCATCCACCCTCGCCAGCTCTTCAACCGCAATTGCGTACGAGATGTAGCCCATGTTGGAGCCGCCATATTTCTCTGAAACAAAACACCCCAGCAGCCCCAGGTCCGCCATTTTGTGAGTTAGCTCGGCAGAAAACTCCTCCTTTTCGTCCAGCTCTCGGGCAATCGGGGCAATCTGCTTTTCAGCGAAACCCCGGATTGCCTGGCGCGTTAGATTCTGCTCCTCGCTCAAATCAAAATCCATGGCTCATCTCCCTCAAGGGTACTCTCCTGCCTATTAACACTCTAGAGGCAATATGTAAGCCTCGATCCTTATCTTAAAGCATGTCCGAGCAACGTCGCTACTGAGTCCAGTCGCCCTCAATTCTTCGGCTCCTGTCTCTGGTTATCTAGAGTAAACTAAGATTTGAGTGCCCCTTCTGCAACAAGCTTCTCAAAGAAGCCCAGACATTCGGGATTGGACAGGGCATCTCTGTTCACCACAGGTCTGCCGTGGATTATGTTTGTGACAGCGCTTTCCACCTTCTTCATGTTCGTGGTGTAGGGAATGTCCGGTGCCGCAATGATTCTGGCCGGGACGTGTCTCGGGGAAGCTTTTTCGCGCAGATTTCTCTTGATTTTGTTCTGTAGATCTTCCGTTAGATGATATCCTTCAGCCAATCTGACAAAAAGGAGGACACGCTGGTCTCCCTCCCATCTCTGTCCTATTGCCAGGCTATCAGCAATCTCCGGCAGCCCTTCCATCACGTTATATATTTCGGCTGTGCCTATGCGAACCCCGGATGGTTTCAGCACCGAATCGGAGCGACCGTAGAAAGTGGCCCCCCGGGTATCGCTATGAAATACGATATAGTCCCCGTGACGCCAAACACCGGGGTAAGCAGAAAAATAAGCCTCCCTATATTTCTTGCCATCTGGGTCGTTCCAGAAAGAAAGCGGCATAGGCGGGGCAGCCGCTTCACAGACGAGCTCGCCCTGCTGGTCAAATACCACACGCCCTTGTTCATCATACGCTTTCACCTTCATCCCTAAACCAGGTCCCTGCAATTCACCAGCGTATACAGGCTGAATGGGACTCCCTGTGAAAAAGCAGCCATTGATGTCTGTGCCACCCGCGCTGGAATTGAAATGCAGGTTTTTCTTGATTTCCCGATACACGTACTCAAAGCCTTTCGCTGAGAGGGGCGAACCAGTCTGCCATATCTCCTTTAATGATGACAAATCGTAGTCTTTAGCCGGCTTAATGTTTTCGCTCCTGAGATAGTTGATATAACTGGCGCTGCACCCAAACATAGTCACTTTTTCGTCCTGAATCAGTTTCCACATGGCCCCGGGCCCGGGGTAGTTGGGGTTGCCGTCATACAGAATAATGGTGTTACCTGTAGCTAGAGAAGTCAGCATCCAGTTCCACATCATCCAGCTACAAGTCGTGATAAAGAAGTGAACATCGTCTCGCTTCAAGTCGGTGTGGATGATTAACTCCTTCAGTTGATTAAGGAGAATTCCAGCCGCTCCTTGAACCATACACTTCGGCTTGCCGGTCGTGCCTGACGAAAACATGATAAACACGGGATGGTCTGCAGGCAACTGTTCAAATTGAATTTTGGGCGCCCCGCTTGATAGGAAGTCATCATAATATACGGAATTGGGGATATGGCTAATGTCGGGTTTCTCTTCTCTGTAGCGGGCCACTATTACTTTCTCAATAGAGGGTGTCCCCCTTACAATTTCAGCAGCGTTGGAAAGAGAATCAAAAGGTTTCGTTTTGTAGAAATAGCCGTCAGCAGTGAACAGAACTTTCGGTTCGATTTGACCAAAGCGGTCAATGGCTGCCCCGGAACCGATATCGGTGGCACACGAAGCCCAGACAGCACCGATACTCGTGCTGGCAAGCATGGCCACGGCCGTTTCTATCATATTAGGCATGTAGGCAGCTACCCGGTCTCCGGGCTTGAGTCCTAGTCCTCGAAGAGATTCAGCCAGCCGTCCGACAGAGTCATACAGTTCAGCGTACGTCATAGTCACTGACTTCTGAGTTTCTCCTTTGAAGATGAAGGCCGTCTTGTCATCCCTGTTACTCAATAGATTTTCGGCGAAATTGAGTTTCGCTCCAGCAAACCATTTTGCGCCGGGCATCTTAGTCACATCGTCAACCACCGTTTCGTAGCCTTTGGAGGCTTTCACCCCAACAAAATCCCACACACAAGCCCAGAAATCGGGTATCTTGTCTACGGACCAGTCATAAAGCTCTTTATAGGAGTGAAAGTCCTGTTTGTGTCGTTTATTAACGAACTCTATAAAACGGGTTATATTTGCATTTTTCTTCCGTTCTTCCGTGGGCTGCCAAAGTAACTTGCCCATGCCGTATCCCTCCTGTCTCGTCAGCGCTTGCTCTAATTAGCTCTCTACCAACTACCTGCCTAAGACCGTACATCCGTATCATCGCCTACAGGGATCCAGTATATATCAAGAATTGTGTTGGTGGGGTCTTCCCTGCGGAAGCAAGCCTTCACTTTCATGCCTATTTCGGGTGTTCCGTATTGGAGATAGCCCTTGAATATAGTGCACACGCCGAGCAGCTCAACGTCAATCTGGAAATAGGGGGTGGTGAGCTCTATGCCAGCGCCGGCGTACTCTACCCGCGCGTAGGTATGCACAGTGCCAATTATTGGCTGGGGCAACTCTTCCCAGGTCATCGGCTGGTTACAGTCGGGGCAGTCAGCCCGCGGTGGAAGCCACAGTCTGTGCTCTCCGCATTGGGGATTGACACACTTGGTGGCTAGTAATTTTCCCTCTGTCAGGCCTTTGAAGAACGGAGAGAGTTTTCCATAGGTATGGCGGTGGGTCAGACTCCTAGGCCACTCTGTTACTATAGCTGGTTCCGATTGAAGGACCTTTGCCGGTTTGCCAGTGTACTTTGTTGTCTTTCTCTTTGCTGCCACAGTTCTCCTCCTTTAGAAAGCCTTCCTGAGAATGCCTACTGTCACATGTGACCCGACACCGGCGTGAGACACCCAGAGTGCCTGCCTGGCATCAGGTACTTGCAGACTCCTCCAGTCTTCGGGCTTCTTCTTACCAAAAGACTCCCAGATTCTGGGGGCGCCATGAAACTTATCATATTTGCCCTGTATTTGCCAGAGGCATTCAACTCCTTGAAAGATGCCGGTTGCTCCTACAGCGTGCATGGTGCCTATCAATCCTCCTGACAGATTGGCTGGACACTTACCGCCGAAATAGGCATCTCCAGATTCAATGTAATCAGGTTCCTGTCCATAGGGACGAAGTCCGATGTCCCCATAAGTTTGGATGTCACTTATGGTGAATGCGTCATGCAACTCCACCAGGTCAAGCTCGTCAAGCGGGTTGGTGATGCCAGCCATTCCGTAAGCGAAATAAGCGGCAAATCGTGCCGCAGCAAAGCTTTCAAATCCTGGCCACCGCTGCCCTTCCTTCTTGCGCAGGCCCTTATACATTTGGGGAGTCTCGTGTGGCAGCAATGGGATCTCCATATCTCTGCGGTCTGCTACCCTCAAGGTATGGCTCCCGCCGGCTATGAAAAGCTCGCAGGGTTTATCGGTCAACTTGTAGGCAGTTTTTTCATCGCAAAGCAGCATACAGGCGGCACCATCGGTCATGGCACAGCATTCCAAGAAACGTAGCGGGTAGGTTGACATCGGGCTGTTAAGGACATCCTGAATTGTGTATTTACCCGGCTGCTGGGAATATGGCG
>JAOUFZ010000032.1 GCA_029857995.1 Dehalococcoidia bacterium | reverse complement strand
CCGGGACCATCCTGGACCTCGCCGCGCTGCTCTGCGTCAGGCGCTGCAAGGAAAGCGACCCCATAGTCATCCGTGAGATTGGCAAGACGAAGCTTCTGTCGCCCCAGTTCAAGAAAGCCGTGACTCAAGCAATAAACAGTGGCCAGAGAGTTTTGGGCACTATTATGCTCAACCTCCATCCCTTTGCCGACCAAATCAAACGCCATCCTGAAGTCGAAGTGCTTTTAGTAACCAGAGATAAACGCACCGAAGTAATGAAGAAAGTCTTAAGCTCGCTAATGGAAGGGGTGAATTGAGGCGGTTGCTTAGAACTTATACAACGCGCGTGTTTTCTATTACTTTGAAGCTAAATCACTGTTTCCTGTCTATGCCTGTTTTAGCTTCAAAACCCTCATTTTCAACCCTTGTCTATAATAGCATTAGTGCCATTTAGTAATTAAGCCCTATGCCACAACTCGGTATAGGGCTCATTTTAGCTTCAAAATCTGGCGTCCCTGGAGGGATTCGAACCCACGACCCGCTGCTTAGAAGGCAGCCGCTCTGTCCAGCTGAGCTACAGGGACAACAAAATCAAGTATAGCATGATAGGGCGGGAATGATAAGAATACGAGGGTGAGCTAGTCTTTGTGAGCCTGTGCTACGTGCTTCTGCCAGCATTTCTCGTGCACATAAACGGCACATTTGGCACAGTAATAAATACGAACCCTGGCTTCTTTGCCACAGACAGGACATTTCATGACTTGCTACCTCCGTTATCTTTCCTTCTGGATCCTTCAGGATTCGTCCCTTTTTCTCTTTCATTTCTGGAGTCAGTTACATAAAACCCTGGTCCATTGAATATGATAGGGACGGGACAGAAGATGCGGCGGGCAATTCCGTGGCAGCTGGGACAATCAGCTATTGGCTTATCATTGAAGCTCTGCTTAAGCTCAAACTGGTGGTTACAATTCAGACATCGATATTGATAAATAGGCATTCGTATCCCCCTTTACTCTAAAAGAGGCGCTTTTTGTTCTTCTGAGCTTTGTTCGGCCGCGACTTGCACTCTGGAAAGGTGTTCTTCTTTTCTGCTCTCTCTTACCTCGAATTCGCCATCCAAATTGACGCTTCCTATCTCAAAGGATGGGCGATGGGCCTGCAATACGTGCTCATCCCAGCAGTAGGCGTGCACAAAGGCACCACAGGAACAATGGAAAACAGCCCTGTCATAAATCAATGGATTTCCGCACACAGTGCAATTCATCTACTCACCTCCTATGATATTACCCCTGAAGAACTTCGTTCTTTCAAAGGGCCCAGATTCGTGCATTGGCACTTCCGTATCCCCGTGAAAAAAGCAAAGCGAATTTCCTATTAGACATTGATTAGCAGTCTTCATAGCGAATTGCTAATTATAGCGTGCTGATAGAGTTTCAGCAAACTTTCTGTTGGCAGTTGTCTTTTTAGGTTATTGCGACGTTTGGTGCTTTCTCCAAAGACTCTCGAAAAGGACACAAGTCCCACCTAGTTGACAATATGTTTTTCTAGCCGTTAATATGGACTGTCTTTTATGAGCAAAAAACATGGCTTGCCGGCGTCCTTCACATCTTATCGCGACGCAGTGCGAGTTGAGTTAAAGAAGGTCATAGATAGCTGTCCTCCAGCTCTTGGTAATATGCTACGATATCATATGGGCTGGCGGGATGAGCAGGGGCATTCCTGTAGCAAAGAATCGGGCAAATTCATCCGCTCCACCCTTTGCCTTCTTAGTTGCCAAGCGGTGGGAGGTGATACATCGCAGGCGATACCTGCTGCAGCAGCCGTCGAGCTCATCCACAATTTCTCCTTAATTCATGACGACATCGAAGACGCTAGCTATGAGCGTCATCACCGGTCAACTGTGTGGATATTATGGGGTCAGTCCCAGGCGATAAACGCTGGCGATGCAATGTTCACTCTAGCTTATTTAGCGCTGCTTAGACTGAAGGAGAAGGGAATAGCTGATGAAAAGATCACTAATTGCGCTGAAATGTTGAGCCTGGCTTGTCTGGAGCTTTGTGAAGGACAGTGCCTAGATGTCGAATATGAAAATCGTCTGGACATCACTGTGGAGGACTACATTGACATGGCAGCCAAGAAAACAGCAGCCTTGTTTGCCGTATCAACTTGTTTGGGTGCATACCTGGGCAGCGAAGATAGTAAGTTGGTGGATTTTTTTCGCTTGTTCGGCAGGGAGTTAGGCATGGTTTTTCAGATTCATGATGACATATTGGGAATCTGGGGAGCGGAGGACACTGTTGGTAAATCTGCTGGCGATATCTGTCAGAGGAAAAAGACTTTGCCGGTGGCTTATGGATTGCAGAATAGTGAGGGTGCAGCAAGGAAGAGCCTCGGGAAGCTTTATTCTCAGAAATCTATCAGGGGCGAAGCTATCAAGGAAGTTACCAAGATTCTGGACAAGTTAGGGGCAAGAAATTATGCTGAAAGTGTGGCTGAGCAATACTACTACAGAGCTCTGGCACACCTCAGGGCTACTCGCCTGGACACATCCAGTGTGGCTCCGCTTAAAGAAGCTGCCAGCTTTCTATCGAAGCGTGACTTCTAGGAGGGAAGATGCCGAAAAAGACCGTTGAAGATATAGATGTCAAAGGCAAGAGAGTTCTGCTCAGAGTCGATTTCAATGTCCCGATAACCGAGAATAGTGGCGTTATCAGCGATGATAGCCGGATCCGAGCTTCGCTGCCTACTATCAAATATCTAGTTGACCATAAAGCCAAGGTAATCATCTGCTCTCATGTAGGACGCCCTGCAGGCAAAGTAGTTGAAAACCTGCGGATGGCACCTACAGCGCGGAGGTTGTCAGAACTTATGGGCTTGCCTGTCAGCATGGCATCCGATTGTATAGGTCAAGAAGTAGAAAGCAAGATAGGGGCACTCAAAGAGGGCGATGTTCTGATTTTGGAAAATCTGCGCTTTCACCCAGAAGAAGAGGCAAACGATGCCGACTTTGCCCAGAAGCTAGCCAGGCTAGCTGATATTTACGTTGATGATGCCTTTAGCACTGCTCACCGGAATCATGCCTCTATCGTAGGTGTAGCTAAATACTTGCCCGCAGTGGCCGGCTTGTTAATGGAAAAAGAGCTGAAGGTTATGGGGAAGCTCTTGCATAATCCCGAGCGACCCTGGGCCTGCCTTATAGGTGGTGCTAAGGGGAGCGATAAGATAGGGCTATTGCAGAATATGCTAAAAAAGGTTGACATGTTGCTGGTTGGTGGTGGCATGGCCGCTACTTTCTTAAAAGCACAGGGATATGAGGTAGGTCATTCTTTAGTAGATGACGACCAGTTGGACTTGGCCAGGAAATTGCTGCAGGAGGCCAAGGACTGGAAAGTGCCATTTCTGCTCCCCGTCGATGCACTGGTAGCGCAGGAGATCAAAGCCGGAGCTTCGACCAGAGTAGTGCCAACAACTAGTATACCCGCGGGTAGCCATATCGTAGATATTGGTCCTCAATCTATTGAGCTTTTCTGCAGTAAGCTAGGAAGGTGCCGTACCATCATATGGAATGGCCCTATGGGGATTTGTGAAATACCTCAGTTTGCTCAAGGAACCAGGTCCATAGCCAGATTTCTATCCACTCGAAATGCCACTACCATTATTGGTGGTGGCTCTTCTGCTGAAGTGGTCCAGGCAATGGGACTAGCTGATAAGATGACCCACGTCTCCACAGGGGGTGGTGCCAGTCTGAAATTCTTGGAGGGCATTACCTTGCCCGGCGTGGAAGTTCTGTTAGACAAGAAATGACAGGAGGTTATGAAATGCGGATTCCTTTCATTGCTGGCAACTGGAAGATGAATACCACGGCGGCTGAAGCCGAACGGCTTGTTCTCGAGATGCTTGAGAGACTGGACAAGATAGAGGGAGTGGAAAAGGTACTCTGTCCGCCATTCGTATCTCTGGTTGCCATAAGTATGATGCTCGAGAATTCATCTATCAAGCTTGGCGCCCAGAATATGTATTTTGAGGCTAAAGGAGCTTACACCGGTGAAATATCCCCTCTGATGCTCAGGGAGTTGTGCGGGTTCGTCATACTGGGACACTCTGAGCGGAGATGGTACTTTGGGGAAACTGACGAGCAGGTCAACAAGAAGGTTAAGGCAGCTTTGGCGAACAAGCTTAAGCCTATCTTATGTGTTGGGGAGAGGCTCGAGGACAATGAAGCTGGCAAGACAGAGGAGGTGGTCAGCAGACAGGTGACAGCAGCTTTGAGTGGTATAGAACCTGTTCGTGATTTGGTGATTGCCTACGAGCCAGTTTGGGCTATTGGCACAGGCAAGGCCGCAAGCGGCAAGCAGGCAGCAGCCACTATCCAGTTTATTCGTGCTGTTGTGGCTAAGCTATGGAATAAGGGCATAGCTCAAGATTTGCGCATCCTTTATGGCGGCAGTGTTACCGGCGCTAACATTGCTGAGTTTATTTCCCATCCAGAAATCGATGGCGCCCTGGTTGGCGGAGCCAGCCTTAAAGCCGAGGAATTCGTTGGTATTGTTGAGAGAACTGCGGAAATCAAAAAGAGAACTAAGTAGTCAGTAATCAGTGATCGCCGTCGTTGGTCCCACCGCTGTAGGGAAAAGTGAGCTTGCTCTGCACCTTGCTCAGTACTTTCCCCTGGAAATAATAAGCGCGGATAGCCGCCAGGTCTATCGGTATATGGATATTGGAACTAGTAAGCCGAGCCTGGCTGATAGGACATCGGTCCCTCACCATGTCATTGATGTAGCGGATCCCGACGAAGATTTTAGCCTGGCTAGATATCATCAACTGGCCTTTGAGGCGCTGAAAGCCATTCGACAGAAGAGTAAATTGCCAGTACTGGTTGGCGGCAGCGGACTTTATGTGTGGTCGCTGATAGAAAGGTGGAAGATACCTCAGGTGCCACCTGACCGAGAGGTGAGACGCGGGCTGGAATCTAGGGCAGAGCAAGACGATAGCCAAAGCCTTTATCGGGATTTGCAGAATATTGATCCTGCGGCAGCGGCAAAAATCGATCCCAGAAATATCCGGCGCGTAATAAGGGCTCTGGAGATCTACTATGCCACAGGGCAACCACCTTCTCAATTACAGCGCAAAGAGGCGCCAGGACTCTCCGTTTTGATCATCGGCTTGACTCAGGAAAGAAGCGAGCTATATAGAAGGATTGATTGGCGGGTTGATAAGATGATACAAAGGGGATTAGTCGAAGAAGTGGAACAACTATTGAAAAAAGGTTGCAGCCCTTCGTTGCCCTCTATGTCCGGAATAGGTTACAAGCAAATAGGGCAGTTTCTTCGAAGCGAGATGACTTTGCCCGAGGCTATTGATAAAATAAAATATGAAACTCATAGACTGGCTCGTCACCAGTATGCTTGGTTTCGCCTCAACGATAGCAGGATTCGCTGGTTTGATGTGAGTGGGACAGAAAGAGAAGCCAGCATTGTCGCCCTGAACGAAGTCAAGGGTCTCATAGAAAGCTTCATGTTATGAAATTCTCCAAGTTACAAGCCACGGGTAATGACTTCATTCTGGTTGATGCCAGGACTATGGAAAGAGAATGGTCAAAGCTGGCCCGAGCTATGTGCGACCGCCATTTTGGCGTAGGAGCTGACGGCTTGATACTGGTGCACAATTCGACCAGCGCTGACTTGAAGATGCGTCTTTTCAATTCTGACGGTTCTGAGGCTGAGGTTTCTGGCAATGGGCTTAGATGTTTTGCCAAGTATGCTATGGAGAAAGGATTGACTGGGAAAAGGTCATCGCAAGCAGGGCAAAGCAATCGCTCTGTGACCATTGAGACTTTATCCGGCGTAAGAAAGGTCAAGGCTTATAGGTCGGGGAATAAGGTCGCCCGGGCCGAGGTAAACATGGGCTTGCCCCGGTTCCAACAGGAGCTAATTCCGGTTAATGTTCAAGTGGACATAATACCAATATTGGATTATCCTCTGATGGTAGACGGGAAAAAGTTGACTTTGTCTATCCTATCCATGGGTAATCCCCACGCTGTGACCTTTCTATCCCGGCCGGTTGCTGATTTTCCTTTGGCTGACATAGGACCAAAAGTAGAAAGGCATCCCATGTTCCCTCAAAGGACTAATTTTGAGGCAGCCAGAGTCTTGAGCAGGGGGAAAATAGAAGCCCGGGTGTGGGAGCGCGGTGTGGGAGAGACTCTGGCCTGTGGCAGCGGCGCCTCTGCCATAGCTGTGGCCGCTCGGTTATTGGACTATGTGAATAGGCAGATTGACATAATACTCATCGGTGGGACTTTGACCGTATCATGGGATATGATAGGAGAGGTGCTGCTTAGCGGTCCGGTGGAGGAAGTCTTCACTGGCGAATGGCCTGAAAAAAGGAGCTGATGAAATTAGCCAAGAGACTGAATAAACTGCCCCCATATCTTTTTGTGGAGATAAACCGGAAAGTGGCTGAGCTTGAGGCCAAGGGGAGAGATATAATCAATTTTGGTATAGGTGATCCTGATTTGCCCACGCCGTCTCGTATCATCGAGAGGGTATGCCAGGCAGCGCATGACCCTGTAAACCATCGTTATCCGGAAACTGGTGGCCTGCTCGAACTTCGTCAAGCCATTGCTGAATGGTATCAGAGGAGGTTTGGAGTCACTCTGAATCCGGCTAAAGAAGTCCTGCCACTTGTTGGCTCGAAGGAGGGGATTGGGCATATGGCTTTGTGCTTTATCGAGCCCGGTGATCTGGCTTTAGTCCCTGACCCGGGCTATCCACCGTTTTCCATGGGCACTATATTAGCCGGCGGCGAGACTTACCTTATGCCTTTGAAAGAGGAAAATGATTTTTTGCCCGATTTTGAAGCCATCCCGGATCACGTCGCCGATAAGGCAAAGCTTATGTGGCTCAACTACCCCAACAATCCCACCGGAGCCGTAGCTGACCTGGATTTCTTTGAGAAAGCAGTCCATTTCGCTCAGCGGCACAGCTTGGCAATCTGCCATGATGCTCCTTATACCGAAATTGCCTTCGATGGCTACAAGCCACCGAGCTTCATGCAAATACCCGAGGCAAAGAAGATAGGTGTGGAATTTCATTCCCTGTCCAAGACCTACCACATGACAGGCTGGAGAATAGGCATGGTGGTAGGTAATGCTGATATGGTGAACGCCTTGTTTAAGGTTAAATCCAATTTGGATTCGGGCGTTCCTCAGGCAATCCAATATGCTGCCGTAGAAGCTCTACGCGGCCCCCAGGAACACATTGCTGAGCACAATGCTATTTTTCAGCGGCGCAGAGATAAGCTGGTGAAAGTCCTTAATGAGGTAGAGCTAGCCGCGAGGATACCTAAGGCCACCTTCTATATCTGGGCTAGGACACCCCAGGGATATACATCTATCGATTTTACCAAGAAATTGCTGGACGAAGTCGGGATAGCAGTAGCCCCGGGGGTTGGCTATGGTAGTGAAGGAGAAGGTTACATCAGATTCTCCCTGACCATTTCCGATGACCGTCTGGAAGAAGGTGTGAATCGTCTATTGAGCTGGCGCAGGAGAAAGATATAAAGCACAGGTTCTTTGCTACTGAATCTAAAGTAGAACAAGTACTCTTGGTCGGGGTAGGAAGCAGGCTCACCGACCATAATTGGTCAATCACGGATTCCTTAGAAGAGCTATCCCATCTGACGAAAACGGCAGGCGCTAACATAGTAGATACGCTAACTCAGAAGCTGGATACGCCTTCGCCTACTCATTATATAGGCAAGGGGAAAATTGAAGAGCTAATCAATCTCAAAGGGCAGACCAATTATGACACAGTGATCTTTGATGACGAACTGTCGCCAAGGCAGCAAAGAAATCTCGAAGAGGCGTTGGGAGTTAAAGTCATTGACCGTACGGCTCTGATTTTGGACATATTCGCCCGAAAAGCCCGAACCCATGAAGGAAAACTCCAGGTTGAGCTGGCCCAGCACGAGTACCTTCTGCCCCGGCTCATCGGGCAGTGGCGCCATCTAGAGCGGCTTGGCGGTGGCATCGGCACCAGAGGTCCCGGAGAGTCACAGTTGGAAACCGACCGTCGCCTTATCCATAGGCGCATCAATCTCCTTCAGCACAAAATAGAAAGTGTCAGGAAGCATCGAGCACTATACAGGAGACGCCGCAAGGAGACTGGCACACCCATCGCAGCTCTCGTTGGTTATACTAACGCTGGCAAAAGCACTTTGTTCAACACACTAAGCAAAGCGAGTGTGGATGTGGAGAACAGGCTCTTTTCTACCTTGGACCCCGTGACTCGGCGGCTGACTTTGCCCGCCGGGCGACAATTCCTCATCACCGACACAGTTGGCTTTATTCACAAACTTCCGCCTTCAATCATTGCCGCCTTCCGTGCTACTCTAGAGGAACTGGATGAGGCTGATCTGCTTTTGCATATAGTTGACATAACACACAAGAATGCTGCCAACCAGTGCCTCACAGTAGAGAGTATACTGAGGGAGCTAAACCTGGAAAACAAGGCAAGAATCACCGTGTTCAACAAGCTAGACTTAGCTTTGAGCAGTGAAGCAGAGCTCAAGGCATTGACTGCTATTCCTTACTTTGACGAAGAAATCGTATTGCCGAGCGAAGACTTTGCCCTCATCTCCGCTGCCAAAGGATGGGGATTCGACAACCTTCTAGATAAAATAATTCATCATCTCTGGCGGGCAAATTAGACGCGCCGACTATTGCTACTAATCTCTTTCGCCAAATATCCGGGTGCCAATCCTGATTATATTGGCGCCTTCCTCCAGGGCAATTTGATAAGAACTAGTCATGCCCATGGAAAGATAGTTCATCTCTACGTTGGGCAACTTCAGGCCTTTGATTCTTTCGAATATCCTTCTTGTCTCTGCAAAATAAGGTCTGGAATCTTCGGGGTTGCCAAAAAGGGGTCCCACGGTCATAAGGCCCATCACCTTGATATTTCCAAGGACGGACATTTCTCTTACTAATTGTTCCGCATCTTCCGGGAGCGCTCCTGATTTCTGGGGCTCTCTGCCACTGTTCACCTCAATCAATACTGGCATTACTTTGCCAATTTGAGCGCATTTCTTGTCAATTTCACTAGCTATCTCTAGGGAATCGACACTTTCTATCATGTCGAATATTTCCAATGCCGTTTTCCTGACATTATGCTTTTGCAGTGTTCCAATAAAATGCCATTTCACTCTCTTTCCGACCAGCTCACGAGCCTCTTTGGCGTCCTTGACATAATTTTCTCCAATGATTCTTATGCCGGCTTGAACAGCTTCCAGCACTTCTTGAGGTGATCTTGCCTTTGCTGCTGCTACCAGCTCGACTCCTTCAGGGAGGTCAGCTAATAGTCTAGCAATGTTTTGTTTAATCAGCTCACTGGCCACGCCATGATTGTAGTCCATCGAGCCTACCAGCTTCAAGGATAAGGAGTGTTACAGATTCTGCGCAACTGATCACAGAGAAGGTAGTTTAACCTCTGGTGGCGGGTCTTTCTTGGATTGGGGAGCCTAATACCATCCGGGGATTTCAGAAACTCGCTCTGAGAGGCGATTTTAGGGGCATGAAGGGGATGGAGATACATCCTAGTACCTCCTTTACCTTGAGACGCTTGGTTTACTTGGTTGATATTTCTTTTCTTGCGCGACGCTACCCGGCAGCGGAGCCATTCAGTGAATCGAGAGTGAAAGATAATCAACAGGGAGAATAACTGGGTCGGGTAGTGACTCCTTGAAGAATTCATGTCCTTGTAACACCTTGAGCGTATTTTGTTTGCTCGCAAGTGGAAGGTATTGTTTTGCCGTGAAGACAACAAGGCACTTGACATGAGTTTGCGAGAGGTGATAATCTAAGGTCGTGTCGCAAACTGTCACTTTTGCGACACAAAGCGACCGTGAAACGTAAAACGGAAATATGACACTGGAGTCGTTGATTGGCGAGTTTTTAGAGTACCTGGAAATCGAAAAGGGCTGCTCGCCTCTTACCATTCGCGAGTATAGACATTATCTGAAACGTTTCCATAACTGGGTTGCGGAAGATTCCCCTGCCATAAAAGCCGATGAGATAAACTTGAAACTCGTGAGAAGGTACAGGTTATATTTGGCACACTTGCATGGCGGCGATGGTTTACCGTTGAAGCCGGTCACTCAGAGCTACCATATCGTTGCGTTGAGGGCTTTCCTGCGATATCTCTTGGTCCAGCGCGACATACCCACCCTGTCACCTGACAAGATAGAGCTCCCAAAACAGAGGTCCCGTTCCGTTGCCTTCTTAAACCCGGAGCAGATGGGGAGGCTGCTAAACAGCCCCAAACTATCGAATGATGCGGGACTGCGGGATAGAACTATTCTAGAAACACTTTTCAGCACAGGCTTAAGAGTATCAGAATTAGTTAGCTTAAACCGTGGCCAGATAGACTTGGAGCGCAAAGAATTTGGTGTCAGAGGCAAGGGAAACAAAATCCGGGTAGTTTTCTTATCAGATGCGGCGGGGCAATGGATTCAGCGCTATCTGCAGGCACGTAAGGACCATTTTAAGCCACTGTTCATTCGGTATAGTGGCGCGGTAGATACCCAAAAGAACGGCGAAAAAATGCGGTTGACGGCAAGATCTGTCGAGAGAATTGTTTCCAAGCATGCAAAAAGGTCTGGCTTGCCAATCGAGGTGACTCCTCACACGTTGAGGCATTCCTTTGCTACGGATTTGCTGATAAGTGGGGCTGACATTCGCTCGGTTCAAGAAATGCTCGGCCATGAAAGTATTAGGACAACCCAAGTCTACACTCATGTTACCAACAGACGTCTGAAAGAGGTTCATAAGGCGTTCCACAGGAGAAATAGGCAGATATGAGTCTTATGTCAAGTACCAGTGAGGAAAGGTGGCCTGCTGAAGATTGAATGCCCGATTTTCAAGCGCCTTGGAACACAATTTTACAAATACGATGCTTCACGCTAAGACTCTGGAGGAAGTCCAGCCCTTTCCAAGAAATACCCTACCCTATCTCTGACTGATTTATCAAGCAAGCCTTTCCTATATGCCAGCGCATGCAAAAAAAGCTGTACCTGTTGGGGCACTTGCCAGAGTTTCTTGTCGATGTAGCGATAGCCGTACCTGGCGGAACTGCCCATCTTCTCTGTGGTAATTTTCTCACTTTTGTAGCCGATATCTTTCACCAAAGAAGGATCAAATCCGTTCTTTCTGGCTATATTATCTAATACGCCATGGATGCCCGTGCCATGCTGTATGGCAAGCTTTTCTCTATTGGCGTATTTCTCAGGAATGCCCATCTTTA
>JAOUFZ010000190.1 GCA_029857995.1 Dehalococcoidia bacterium | reverse complement strand
AGTTGGACCTCACTACTATGACCGCAGGGATTTTCATATCTCCACAGCTAAGCGTCAGACAATCCTGCACCGACTAAGCTCCAGCCTCCCGAACACCGTAGCTGGTTCAAAGGTAACAAGGGTAGATACCACCGATGGTTTTCGCTTCTTCCTTGGCGATGATTCCTGGCTGCTCATCCGCTTTTCCGGCACAGAACCACTGGTCCGCATCTATGCTGAAGCTGAAAGCCTGCAAAGGGCGAGGGAGCTACTGGATGAGGGCAAAAAGCTGATAGGCTTCTAAAGCAGCCCGACAAAAATTTGGTAGCATGTCAAAGAGCTGACATTTTCTTCGTTTGTCTGTTTGTTATTCTACTCATAGTATGTATGTATCTCCTTTTAAATGTGGCATTGCATATAACGGAAGACGGATAAAAGAAGTTCCGCCTAAAGCGGAATTTGGGAAAAAATCAAAGATTTTCTCCTTTTATCTGTTGTTAGGCGATGCCGCCGATATCTTTTTTAAATCTTCTCTAAGCACAATAAGAGCATTCGTTCGTCTGAATCCTTTCTTTTCCCAAAAACCGACACTTTGTTCGGTCACAGTGGCGCTGACGGTTGGCGCACCACGATGAAAAAGCTCTGTACAAACGGCGTCAACAAGTGTACTGCCAATGCCACGACGCTGGTAGTCCGGATGTACCGAAAGAAGATGAATAATGGCCCGAGAGCCATCGTAAACTGCTTTAATAAATCCACATGGCTTTCCTTTAACCTCAGCAACTAGAAAAACCGCAGCCTCACAATTTGCCACCTCATTCATTGCATCTGGTCCCTCGATAGCTGGATATTCATATTGACCATTTAATTTAAGGATTTCAACCAGGTAATACACATCAGATTTCTTAAATCCTCGTATTCGCATTTCTGAAGATTCTCCTCTCTTGATAGCAGAGCGATTGAAGGACAAATAATCAATAATATACATCCAGCGTTAAACAATGTATACATGTGTTCTGTGTATAAATCCCGTACGAAATGTCCATTTAGGCCTGTACGTCGCATAGGCATTGCATTGCGAGCAAATTGATGACCAATTGCTCCCAATTGTTCGAATCAGTAGATACTTTAGGTATCTTGACCGCTTAGTTGCTCGAAGGTCATTATGAACGATGTTTCCGAGAGCATCTCCAATGATACTATGTATATAACAATTAGTAAATGTCTCCATTCCACGATATAAAGACGTTTACAATGGGAATTCTACACCTCATTATCTGGATAGGCCTCTAAAGAGCAAAAGGGGTCAACCCTATTTTCTCTCTTCTCGGTCTTCCTTTCGGCCTCACTCAAATTGTTAAAGGAAAAATAGGGTTGACCCCTTTTGCCTCGCAAGTTTTCGGCGGGCGGAGCCTGCTATCAAAATCACAACAGATTTTGCTCTTTGGCGGCAAATTATTTTAGCGTGTGACTTGTATTTGACATATGAAGTTAATGGTCGTTACAATGTAACCCGTCGCCTTTGGAGCACGAAAAGATACTTTCCTAAGATTGGCGGAATCATAAAGACACCATCTGTGAATGAAAGACTATTATGAAATTAGGTGGCATGGGCGGGGTGGTCAAGGAGCGATAACGGCCGCCAAGATTTTGGCACAAGCTGCCTTCCTTGAAGGCTATCAGGGAGTGACTGCAGCACCATCGTTCGGTGCCGAGAGGCGCGGAGCTCCGGTCAGTGCCTCAACGAGGATTGCTCGGCAAACAATAATGGTCGTATCTCAGGTAGAAAGCCCCAATGTGGTGGTAGTCTTGGACCATACCTTGCTGAAATACGACGAGGTAACGAGCGGGCTGGTCAAGGGAGGATGGCTGATCGTAAACTCCTGGCGACATCCTAAAGAGCTTGACCTTGGAGGCGGGTTCAATATCGCTACTGCTGATGCTACTGAAGTATGCTCAAGCTTGGGACTGATAGTGGCGGGCATAACGGTTGTGAATACGGCGATACTGGGTGCATTTGTCCGTGCCACTGAAGCGGTAGGCATGTCAAGTGTAGAAAAGGCAATAAGAGAACGATTCTCCGACCAAGAGGCAAGTATTAATCTCGCCGCAATTGCGCGGACCTACAAGATAACTAAACTTGAAAGAATAACGTAACACCAAACCATGGGAACCAGAGATTGCCAACACATATGCGGTGAATCATCACCGGCCGTTGGTGAAGCAGGTAAGACAGGCGAGTGGCGCGACTCGTTTCCGGTGATAGACCAGGAAAAGTGTCTCCCCGCTAGACAGAACAAGGCTTCCTGTTTTTTATGCTGGCTCTATTGTCCAGACGCTGTTGTTAGTAGAACCATACCCATCCAGATAAATATGGAATACTGCAAGGGCTGTGGAATATGCGCGCAGATATGTCCGGCGCACGCCATAAGCATGATACGTGAACAGGGGCCCTGTCTAGATGAGACGGAGTAGGTGATATTGGTAAACAAAAAGATGGGGAAAAAAGGCGGCACCCGGATGCTGGATGGCAATCATGCTGCTGCCCAGGGGGCAAGACTCAGCCGGGTTCAGGTGATTGCTGCCTATCCTATTACACCCCAGTCACCAGTCACGGAAAGGCTATCGGAGTTTGTCGAAAAAGGCGAACTCGATGCTCAATACATTGCAGTCGAGAGTGAGCACAGTGCCCTCGCCGTATGCACTTCGGCTTCCATGGTGGGAGCTAGAA
>JAOUFZ010000189.1 GCA_029857995.1 Dehalococcoidia bacterium | reverse complement strand
CATCATTGACTGTGTTACTGATGACGAGATTATGAATGCTTATAGCTTAATGGCAATTAAGGAAGGTATCTTCGGCGAGCCAGCTTCAGCAGCTTCGCTAGCCGGTCTCATTAAGCTGGCCAGAAAGAAAGGCTTCTCGGGCAAGCGTGTAGTTTGCATTGTCACCGGCACCGGGCTAAAGGACCCCGGTGTGCCAGCAAGATATGCCCGGACACCGATAGAGCTTCCCGCCGACCTGGCGGCTGTTGAGGAAGTTCTGAATTTCCCGAGATGAAGAGTTCTAAATCCCAAGCGCTACATCCCGAACGAAATTAAAAAATCAAAATGACAAATCAAAACGCAAAACCTTTTGAGTTCTACCCTGTCATTTTTCATTTTCATTTTTGCATCTTGGAAGGATTTATTTAGAGTTTAGAAATTAGGATTTGGAGTTTAGCCAAATAGGAAGGATGGGAGAGTTATGTCAAGAATTGTTACCGAGGACATAGGGAAATTCAGCCAGCACTATCCCAAGGTAGCAGTTATAGTTACCGCTAGTGCCCGGGGGAGAGATGATGCCATGACTGCCGCCTGGCACAGTTCAATTTCTTTCAGGCCGCCCATCTACGGCGTCGCCGTCACATCTGAGAGGTTCACCTATCAGCTTATCACGGAAAGCCGGGAGTTCGGCATTAATTTCATTCCTTCAGAAAAAGCCTCCCTGGCCGCTGCCGTTGGCGGCACTTCTGGGCAGCAGATGGACAAATTTGAGAGATTCAATATGCGGAAAGAGAAGCCTTTGAAGACCACGGCACCCCTCTTGAAAGATGCTTATGCTGCCTATGAATGCAAGCTTGTGGATAGTAGGCCCTATGGTGACCATATCTGGATAGTCGGCGAGATTGTAGCTGTACATTTCCTCGAGGAAGCATTTACTCCGGCGGAGGTCCTTGACCCGGATAAGATAAAGCCGCTCCTTTACCTCGGTTCGGATTTCTATGCTAGCATGGATAAAGACAGCATAAACTTTGTAAGGAGGGGGATTTAGATGGTTGATCAGAATAGAATCAAGCAGGCAATGGTCGCCATAATAGAAGCTATTGGTGAAGATCCTCTCAGAGAGGGCGTAAAGGGTACGCCAAGGAGAGTGGCTGAGATGTATGCCGAGCTCTTCTCCGGTCTGGATGCCGACCCTAAAGCCGAACTGGCGGTGGACTTTGAGGAGGGATATGAAGAGATGGTGATCCTGAGGGACATCCCCTTCTATTCCATGTGCGAACACCATCTCCTGCCCTTCTATGGCCTAGCTCATGTCGGTTATATCCCCAGCCCCGGTGGTAGAGTGGTGGGAGTAAGCAAGCTGGCCAGGGTGGTGGAAATCTGTGCCAGGCGCCCTCAGCTTCAGGAAAGAATGACCCAGCAAATTGCTGACGCTATCTTTGAAGCACTTCAACCCGCTGGGGTGGCCGTGGTTATCCAGGCCGAGCACTTATGCATGGTTATGCGTGGGATAAGAAAGCCCGGAACAACTGTGATAACCTCATCTGTGAGGGGGAATTTCCGAAGCAAGGTAGCAACTCGCAGTGAATTTTTGTCCTTAATCCAAGGGAGGTAGTTTATTCGTGACGCAAGGACTCGATGGGGTCGAGTCGTGCCGCCCGTACGGCCGGATACAAGCCAGAAATAAGTCCGATGCCGATTGCCACACCCACTGCCAGGGCAACAGCATCGCCGGAAAGCACAGCAGCAAAGGAGAAACCAAGATTTGTCGCTATGACAGACATGATTTTAACTATAAGCCACCCCACTACTATCCCCAGAGCACCGCCACCGAGCCCCAGTGTAGCAGCTTCAATGAGGAATTGAAGCAGAATATCTCGACGCTTGGCTCCTATCGCCTTGCGCAGACCGATTTCCCTGATACGCTCGGTCACCGAAACCAGCATGATATTCATAATCCCGATGCCGCCGACAAGCAAGGATATGCCAGCTATGCCGGCAAGGACGAGCTGTAGTATTCCCAGCACCTGGGTGACCTGGTCTGCCACAGACGCCATGTTGAGAACTCTGAAGTCAGCGTCTTCCCCCTCCCTGATTTTGTGGGTGTCCCGCAGGATAGCGGTAATCTCCTGCTCGGCCGACTCCACCTCGTCGCTGCTCTTTGCCTGGACGCTGATCTGATCCACGCTGTTTCCGCGACTGCCCGCCTGTGAGGTTGCCAGAGTGGCATAGAAGGTGGATAAAGGAATATAGACCCTCATGTCTTCAAATCCAAATCCAGTCCCCCTGCTTTCCAGTACACCACTGACCTGGAATTGACGCCCACCAATCCTTACGTTCTGACCAGTAGGGTCCATCTCGCCAAAAAGAGTCTTGGCCACCTCGCTTCCCAGGACGGCTACCCTCGACCTCGCTCCATAATCGAAGTCGGTTATGAAGCTGCCCTGTGCCACGGCATAGTTGTCCACCACTTCGGTTTTTGGAGTCACCCCGGCAATAATTGTGTTGCTAAGGCTCTCTCCACCAGCTACAACCTGAGCGTAAGTCTGCGCCGTTGGCGCCACATTTTTTACAGAAGGGGCGTTTTGGGCAATCGCCTGCGCATCTTCCAAAGTCAGCGTTGACTGAGCTCCCACTCCACCCATGCCCAGTTCTGGAGGCATGACGTATATCAGGTTAGACCCCAGAGTGGCAAAAGACTCCTCTACTATAGCCGCCTGCGCACTTCCTAAGGACA
>JAOUFZ010000188.1 GCA_029857995.1 Dehalococcoidia bacterium | reverse complement strand
GAGGTAGGGCTACCCATAACCTCTCCGATTTTCGAAGGCTTGCTAATTTTCACTGGTTTTCAAGTTGTTGATACCGGCTATATTGCAGCCGCATTGCCATTTCTAGCAGTAGCCATGGTGGGTCGCTTATGCGGCTCTATGGTTAGTTATCGTCTTTCATCCAGCTTGGGAAACAAGGTAATAAATAGAATTGGCAAACATATCCGGGTTACTCAGGAGCGAATTGACCTGGTAAAACAAAGATTGGGGACGCTTGCTATACCTAGCATAATCGTGGCACGTTTTACCCCTGGGTTTGGCCTTATCAGTAATATTGCCTCTGGAATATCTCGAATTAGCTATAGACGATTCTTAACCGCTGTCCTGATACACGTCCTGGCCTGGGAAGCAATATTCCTGGCATTAGGAGCACTAGGGGGCAAGGTGTCAAAGTCCTTCAATCCCCAGCTTTATCCCACCGTGCTCGTGGTCTGGATAGTGGTAATGGTTGTCGTCGGCATCGCTGTAAGTTATTTTGCCTTTCGGCGAATTAGGACTAGTAAGTAGCTATTTCTACCTTTCCAACAACTGGTCAAAAAGAAAGCGGTCGATCAACATTCTCATAGTGACATTGCCCTTCTTAAGATCCGCCTTGAGATCAGCAGTTAGCCGCCGCACTACGATAATAATGAGCAAGGCAAGAAAAGCCTGGGCGATAATCGTCAATCCTTTGGAATGCCAAGAAGCTGCTGGAGCCACAATGAAACCCAAAAGCATACCCAAGGGTAAACTCAGAGCCATGGGGTGATCGGATGTATAGGATTTGGTGTCGCCGTCCTTGGTCTCATGGGAGGTGGTACTGCGCCTCTCGTAATAATATTTCAGAGCAGCACCTGTGGCAAAGAATATAAGGGAGAGCAAAGCCCAATATACTCCGTAGAGCAAAGATAAGGTCATCACCACGGCTACACCCGGAGCATTCCCCTTCTCCCCGTGCCCACCGTAAGGTGGCGGCCACATTTGTCCCGCTACAGTCGTCACACCGGAGAAAGCAACCGCTGTGCTTGATATACCGAGGCCCGAGCCGATGAGTATGACGATAACTCCTTTGAAGAAATCGACTGCGCCTGCCAATATAGCTGATTTCTTGCTTGTCTGATGCCACAAAGCAGTGTGCAAATCTTTTTCTTGCGATATATCCAGGCCGCTCAGTCTGGCTAATGCAACGGAAAAGGGGAGGGAACCAAAAAGATAACCACCGCCGATCAAGATGATTTCAGCTAACATCTTTCCTTAAATCAACGGTGCTGTAATCTAAATTTTCCTCCTCCAACCTCTGCACCAAGATTGAAACCTTGTCCTCACTAGAGACCACCAGGAAGGGCAAGCCACAGCAGGCTGCTTCTATGGCTGCTTCTCGGACACCGTGAACGTAGTCAGGCTTCACACCAATTTGCACCAATGCTACCAGAGCTTCCGTGCCAATTACTCCCACCAGCTTCGCTTCTTTTACCTCCCTTTTCAATCGGGCAAGGTCGGTGCTCTGGGAACCTCCATCCTGCACATTGGGTACCTTGCCTATCATTACTTTAGCTGGCTTGAGTTTTATGACTCCTTCAATGTTGCGCATACCGACATCCTGTCCCTTTTTGGCTGCAGTTACGGTTATTCCTTTGGCTCCTTTGCGGTTGATGACATCGGAGGCGAAGAGCAAGCCGTCCTTCATATATAGCGATGCTGGTTGACCGACGGATAAGTCGTTATCAGCTATGGCGGTGGTAGTTGATATATCAGCCACGGCTTTGCTCACAAACCAGGCGTAACTATGTAACTGCCGGGACATCTGCAAAATCCAATCTACGCCCTCCCTGGTCACCTTGTATCGTGAGCGACCCTCGGAGCTCAGCCAGCCGTCCTTTATCAACTCTCTTATGTATTCGGAAACCGCCTGTGAAGTGATGCCCAATCTTTGGGCGATGTCTTTCTGCTGTACATTCGGCTGATGGGCGGCGATTTCCACCATTATCTGAAACTTGGTGGCCAGATTTTTGCTCTGTAGTATCTGTGCCATATCAACCATTATAGCATCTACCAATCAAGCTATGGCTGACTCGATAGACCTTCACAACCCTCTTTGTCTCCCCTATCTTAAGGGGGATATAAAAGGAGAACTGCCAAGACAAGAGGGTTTGCCAAGTGGAGAATCCTTTTCTTAAGAGCTCACACGGAAGGTCTGTGAAATCCCTATCTTGAGGGAAGAGAGGGTAGGGGAGTTATGAACCGAAGGATCCTAGCCTCAGCATAACCCTCTCCATTAAGCGGAAAGGCAACTTCTATTAAGGGAGAGGGTCTTGTACGAAGTCACAGAGGACTATGAATTAGCAGCGCGACCTGGGGCAGATACCCCTCAATGCGCACTCATTGCAGCGGGGCTGCCGGGCGCGGCATATTCGCCGACCATGCTCTATCATATGGACATGAAATCGGTATACCTTGAAAGGTGGGATTTGTCTCTGCAGCAAGCCAGGTGCCTTCTCTATGGTTGCCTTGGAGTCAATCAGTCCCAGTCTTTTGGCTACTCGAAAAATATGAGTATCCACAGGCAAGGACGGCTTACCCAAGGAAAAAAGCAGCACACAGCTGGCTGTCTTATGTCCCACTCCAGGCAGAGACATTAGATAGTCTTGAGCCTCAGCCATAGACTTCGATTTGAGGGAATCCAGGCTGATGTGCCCTTGCTGCTTCCTA
>JAOUFZ010000030.1 GCA_029857995.1 Dehalococcoidia bacterium | reverse complement strand
GGCAGGAAAGCGCCTTTTGCAGTCCTCTATCTCTTCCTGGGACAACTTCTCTGGTTCTTTCGCTGGTTCTGCACCCTCGATAGGTTGTCCAGTCAAATATTGGTGGATAGAGCGAGCTGCCTTTTTCCCTGCTGCAATAGCATCAATCACGAAAGCAGGCCCGGTCACCACGTCGCCTCCGGCAAATACTCCTTCAATATTAGTCGCCCCGGTCTTGGCGTCAATTTCTACCGTGCCTCTCTTGGAAAGTGAAACTTTCAACTCCTTAACAAAATCTGTTTCCGGAGCCTGTCCCAATGCCGCAATCACTGTATCCACGGCAATAGTAAATTCAGAACCCTTGATGGGGATGGGGCGAGGACGACCGCTGGCGTCTGGTTCCCCAAGCTTCATCCGCACACACTCCATCTTGGCAAGTTTTTTGCTCTCGGCAGAGAAGCGGCCGGGAGTGGTCAGGAACTCAATCTTTATTCCTTCCTTTTCTGCTGCTGTTACTTCTTCCTCAGAAGCTGGCATCTCAGCGCGCGAACGACGATAAACGATGGTTACCTCTTTTGCTCCCAGTCGCTTTGCTGTGCGGGAACAATCGATAGCTGTATTACCTCCACCAATCACCGCTACTTTCTTTCCAACATTTACCTTTTCCCCCAGACTTATAGCACGGAGAAATGCTATTCCCTCCATTACTCCGGGAATATCTTCACCCTCCACTCCAAGTTTCATACCACCGTGTGCTCCGACAGCGACGAAAATAGCGTCGTAGTCCTTCTTCAATTTTTCGAGGGTAATATCTTTACCAACCTGGACACCCGTTTTTATCTCCACGCCAAGCTTTTGGATGTAGCCTATCTCCTGACGTAAAATTTCCTTGGGAAGGCGATATTCAGGAATACCGACACGAAGCATACCTCCGGGTTCAGGAAGAGCTTCAAGGATAGTTACATTGTGACCCTTTAGAGCAAGGTCATTAGCAGCGGCAAGACCTGCCGGACCTGCGCCTACAATCGCTACCTTTTTATCTGTTTTGGCCACTACCGGGACTTCAAGTTCTTCGATATTCCACTGGTCTCCGGGAACTCTCTTAAGGTCGCGGATACACAGTGGCTCATCTATTTGCCCTCGATTACAGGCTTCCTGGCAAGGCGCATAGCATACCCGCCCAACACTTGCAGGTAAAGGATTTGTCTCTCTTATGAGCTTATAAGCCGCTTCGAACTGTCCTTCGGCAATGAGCTTGATGTACCCGGGCACATTAGTATGGACGGGGCAAGCATCCATACAGGCCGTTTTACAGGGGCGCTCTTCCCTCTTGTCTATAACACATTTCTTAGGAACAGCCTGCGGAAAGTACAGGTATATGGCCTTTCTCTTTGCAATCCCCTGATCAAATTCGTTTGGTATAATGACAGGGCATCCTTCCACACAGAGGCCACATCCCGTACATTTGTTCCAATCAACAAAAGATGCCTTTTTCTTTATCTTGACCTTGAACTTCCCTATTTCTCCCGAGACTTTTTCTACTTCGGAATAAGTTAGGAGCTCTATATTGGGGTGGGAATTGGCCTCAATCATCTTGGGGGCAAGGATACACATGGCACAATCATTAGTGGGGAAGGTCTTATCCAGTTGTGCCATCCGTCCCCCGATGCTGGGCGACTTTTCCACCAAATATACTTTAAAGCCCATATTGGCCAGGTCAAGTGAAGCCTGAATCCCGGCTATGCCGCCGCCAACTACTAATACCGATTTACGTCCGTTTTCTCTATTCATGCTTAAGTCTCCATGGCATTGGCTACCAGATTAACCAAATCCATGACTTCCATTTTTATATCAGGACCTTTCTCGGCACCTTTATCCACCATAGCGCACTTGAAATGGATCTGACATTTGGGACAAGCAGTAATCAGCATATCGGCGCCAGTAGCCCTGGCTTCAAGTAGTCGTTCCTCTCTTATCTGCTTGGAATAAGAGCTGCAGTTGGTCCAGACACTGGTGCCGCAGCAGATGCTCTCGTCACCGCTATGTTCCATCTCAACTAGTTCTATCCCCGGGATAGCTTTTATTATCTCCCTGGGCGGTTCATAAATCCCCAGATGTCTTCCCAGCCGGCAAGGGTCTTGATAAGTTACCTTTTTCTTAATTTCCTTAAATTTCACTCCGTTTTGCCCTATCTTCTCCGCCAATAATTCAGAGACATGCTGCACATCACAACCCAAATCCACATAATTGGGATAGTCCAGTTTAAATGTGCGATAGCCCTCTGGGCAGGAAAAAACTATCTTTTTGGCACCCGATTCCTTTATCATCTGAGCATTGAACTGAGCCAGCTTTTTGAACGTCTCCACATCTCCGGTCCATAGGAGGTCATGTCCACAACATCTCTCATTAGGAAGCACCATAGGCTCTATCCCCAAAGCGTTAAGTACTTTGATACTATTTCTGGCAATATTCACCGGGCTGACCTCAATGTCCTCAAAAACTGGCTCGAAATAAGGAGCGCAGCCCGCAAAATACAATACCTCACTCTTCTCCGAGGTGTGGAGGCCATCGAGCCAGTCCAGCCGTTTTTGCTTAATATCAGAGCGAGATGTGAGCCTCATAATGGAAAGAAGGGTCCCTGAGTGAGCACAATCACCATGCTCGCCCTCGCCAGAAGCTAGATTCCTCACCTTTTGCGTAAACACAGGATAATCAACGTCTGAGGGGCAGAGATTCGAGCAAGCGTAACAGCTAAGACAGGAAAAAAGCTCCCGGTCGTGAATTAACTCATCTCCAAAGCCCATCAAGGCTCTTTCCAGCATCAGCCTTGGCGAAAAATTGGAATTATGTCTTGAAACTGGGCAAAGGCTTGTGCACTTGCCACATTCCAGACAGTAGTAGGTCTTTGTTTCCTTGATAATATCTTCGAGATTCACACCTTGACCCCTTCCCGGAGAGGCGAAGGACCTAATTTCTTAAGCTGTTTGACCATCTCCTCGATTAATTCAGCAAATACTGGCGCCTCAGCGGCGGCAATCATCTCCCGCCTTAGACGCTCACCTTCCAAGCCAAGTATATTGACCACTCTCTTTATTTTCTCAAACATAGCATCGCACTTCAACGGACCATTAAGATAATGGCAATCTGCTTCATGACAGCCAGCAATTAAGACCCCATCAGCACCCATTTCAAAGGCTTTCAGAATGTATATCGGATCCACCATTCCACTGCACATCACCCTGACAATACGCACGTTAGCCGGGTAATGAATACGGCTTGTTCCAGCAATGTCAGCGGCAGCATAGGTGCACCAGTTGCAACAAAAAGCTATGATCTTAGGTTCAAATTCAGCCATTCTATACCTCTAATAACGCCTCGACCATTCCGTTTATTTGCTCTCGGGTGGAATGCCTTACTGACATAGCACCAGTGGGGCAAACAACAGCGCAAGCCCCACAACCCTTGCATAATGCTGCGTCAACGCTGGAGACTCTAAGCCCATCCTTGCTGATAACCTTGGGGGCGTGAAAATCACAAATTTCTTCGCAGCGTCCACAAGCCTGGCACAAGACTTCATTCACCTGGGCTGTGGTAGGCTCAATTACAACCCGGCCTCTGCTTATCACTGATAGAGCTTTAGCAGCGGCGGCTGAAGCCTGAGCTACAGTATCAGGAATGTCCTTGGGACCTTCGCAACAACCAGCGATGTACACTCCTTCTGTAGCTGTAGCTACCGGGTCAAGTTTCACATGCCTTTCCATAAAGAAGCCATCCGCCCGGCGGTTGATGGTGAATAGCTTGGCAACATCCTCAGCACCAAAGCGCGCCTCCAAAGCCGGGCACAAAATTACCATATCTACAGGAACTCGGATTATCCCGCCCAAAAGTGTGTCCTCCGCGATTACAGCCAATTTCCCTTGTTCTCCCTCAGTTAGCGCCACGTCGGTAACTTTAGCTACTTTGCCACGAATAAAGTTAACGCCTTCATCGCAAACACGGCGATAAAATTCCTCAAAGCCTTCCCCAAAGCAACGCATGTCAATATACATTTGATACACTTCAGCCTGTGTATTCTCTTTTATGAGGTGGGCATACTTAAGGGCATACATGCAGCAAACCCGGGAGCAATACTCATGATAGTTCTCATCCCGGCTGCCAACGCAGTGGATAATCGCCACACTCTCAGGTTGCCGACCGTCCTTGAGGAGGACTTTGCCCCCGGTTGGTCCCGCAGCGCAGGTCATTCTCTCAAACTCAAGCCCGGTCAGGACATTATCGTACCTCCCATAACCATATTGTGGTATACGCCTAGAATCGAAAACATCGTAGCCAGTGGTAAGGATAATTGAGCCTACCTCCAGCTCGACAATTTCATCCTTCTGCTCAAAATCAATGGCTTTGGCATCGCAAAACTTCTCACAAGCCCGACATTTGCCTTTCAAAAAGTAAACACAGCGTTCTTTGTCAATGGTAGCCACATGGGGAATGGCTTGAGCAAAGGGAACATAGACCACTCCCCTTTTCCCCATGCCCACCTCATATTCACTGTCCACCTTCCAGGGACACTTTTCCTCACAGACGCCACAGCCAGTACATTTCTCCTCATCTACATAGCGAGCTTTCTTCTTCACCCTGACTTTGAAGTTGCCTACCGAGCCCGCAACCTCCTCTACCTCACTATAGGCCAAAAGCGTTATAAACGGATGTTGCCCTACTTCGGTCATCTTCGGGGTGAGAATGCACTCAGAGCAATCCAATGTGGGAAATGTCCTGTCAAGTTGAGCCATATGACCACCAATTGCCGGTTCCTTTTCTACCAGATACACCCTATGCTCACCATTAGCGATATCCAATGCCGCTTGTATGCCGGCGATGCCACCGCCAACGACCAGGACATTGGGATTAAGCGGCCTCTCTTTGATTTCCAGCGGCTCATTATAGAAAACTCTCCTTACCGCGGCCCGAACTAAATCCTTAGCCTTCTC
Source organism: Dehalococcoidia bacterium (assembly GCA_029857995.1). GTDB lineage: Bacteria > Chloroflexota > Dehalococcoidia > GIF9 > AB-539-J10 > RBG-13-51-36. Next base: position 6,586 of record JAOUFZ010000030.1, on the reverse strand, counting down.
AGTGGCTATTTGCCTGTCGTCATGAACCCAGGAGCAATGCTCTCTAATATTGGCATGCTCAAAGAGATAAGGATTTAATCCAGCATCCTGGCATGCTCGACGGAAAGTGGGCTCATGCATTCGAGGAGAACAGGAAGCTACCACCACCCGATTAAGACCAAGGTTCTTGATGTCATCTTTAATAAGTGCCTGCCCGGGGTCGGAGCACATATAGCGATAATCACGAGCTACCACTACATTGGGTAGAGTTCCAGCATATCTGGCTACTTCTTCCACATTAACTGTGCCCGCAATATTCAATCCACAGTGACAGATATAAACTCCGGTCTTTATTTCTTCCATTTCATATCACCGCCAATCTGGCCATATTACCCCAGCAGTCCAAAGGTTGACAATGTCCCAAAGGGCATAAAAAGAGGCAGCTACTGGTCTTCCCCTCGCTGCCCCTCACTCAATAAACAAAGGAAGCAAAACACAACTCCTTTAACTCCTTGGCCTATCCATATACCTCTTCAACTCCCGAGGCTTTGGCAAATCTCAGCCTGGCGATCACAGCCCGGTTAAGATTCTGCGCCACCCGGTAGCACATACTAGCATTTTCATCACAGAAATTCTGAAATTTGTTGGTATTAATGGCGACGACTTTAGCTTTTTCTACTACCACAGCCGTGGCAGTTCGCTGATAGGGCAACACCACCGTTGACCAGCCAAGGACATCGCCTTCGGAGGCAGTATAGACTGTCTTTTCCGTCTTGCCTTCCTTAACCTGGACAGCTACTCTCCCCGACTGAATGAAATACATCGTCGTAGCATCATCCTCTGCTCTAAATAGGACAGTGCCTGGCTCACAGACCATCTTTTCACCGATGTTTAGTATTTTTTGCATTGCTTCTTCACCGACCCCGTGGAATAAAGTGGCCATCCTGGCCTTTTCACCATAAACAACGTCCCCTTCGGGAGCTTCCTCTTGTGCCACAGAGGGACGAAGCGGTGGCGTTATGCCTTTGCTGGTGACTGCTTTCATTACTGATGGATCGGGATTGACCGGTCCACCACATTCCGGTCGATAACAGGTGACGTCGGTAAAGCTACACCTCAAGGAGCAACTGGGACAAACATCTGGCGGCTTATTTGCTTCTTGAACGAAATATCCGCATTCTATACACTGCCACTTTGGCATCTTATTCTCCTTCCTGCTTTCTCCTTAATTTTAATTTCGCAGCAAGTCTACCGCTTTTTTTCTATCAGGTCAAACACGACTCTTTACCCCAGCTTGCAGCGGTCCCAGCTCCTTTACTTCCGCAGTAATCTTATTGACGACGTCGACAAACTCGTCACCGCAAGAGGCACATACCCAGTGCAACTGCACTCTTTCCTGTTCAATGCCGAGCTGCTCCAGCATCTTTTTGAGCAAGGTGATACGCCGTAGTGTTTTGTAGTTACCTTCCTTATAATGGCAGTCACCCGGGCTGCAACCGCAGATAAGCACGCCATCAGCCCCTGCTTCCAAGGCTTTCAAAATAAAGAGTGGACTTATTCCACCACTGCACATCATGCGAATAATATGAACGTTGGGAGCGCATTTCAGGCGGGAAATTCCTGCCAGATCAGCTCCGGCATAAGAGCACCAGTTGCATAGAAAACCAACAATCTTCGGTTCGAAACTCATGCTAGCACTCCTTCTATCTCCGCCGTAATCTCCTCGACGGTGAAATAGTTATGAGTAATGGCACCGCTAGGACAGGCAGCAGCGCACACACCACAGCCCTGGCACATGACTTGGTTAATTCGCGATACCTTGGCCTCATCGTCAAAGAATATGGCATCATACGGGCAGAGAAGGTTGCAGATTCTACACCCCGAGCATTCGGTTTCATCAATAGCGGCTGTTATTGCCGGAACCTCTATCTTGCCCCGAGCGATCATTGCTAGAGCCCGGGCTGCTGCTGCTGAAGCCTGAGCTACACTGTCCGGGATATCCTTGGGACCTTGACAGCAACCAGCAATGAGGATGCCTTCGGACATTGTTGCCACGGGATCGAGCTTGGGATGCCTTTCCAAGAAGAAGCCGTCGGCGCTCCGACCGAGATGGAAAAGCCGGGCTACTTCATTGGCATCTTTACGCGGCTCCAGGGCAATGCAGAGGATAACCATATCCACGGGAACGCGGAGCATAGTTCCTAGTAGAGTATCCTCAACAAGGACAATCAGTTTCCCCTTCTCCTCCTCAGCTATGGCTTCATCAGTGACTTTAGCTACTTTTCCCCGAATGAAATTAACACCCTCATTCGAAATACGGTTATAAAACTCTTCGTAACCTTTGCCGAAACAGCGCATGTCAATATACATCTGATAAATCGCGGCATTGGTTTTTTCCTTAATTAAGTGGGAATATTTAAGAGCATGCATACAGCAAACACGGGAGCAATACTCATTGTAGTTCTTATCACGGCTACCAACGCAGTGGACAATTGCCACGCTCTCAGGCTGCCGTCCATCGGCAAGGATTATATGTCCTTCAGTGGGGCCAGTCGGGCTACACAGCCTCTCAAACTCCATACTAGTGAACACATTGGGATAACGCCCATAGCCATACTGAGGGATGGAGGAAGCGTCGAAAGTATCAAATCCTGTAGCGATAATGATATTGCCCACCTCCAGCTCAAAAATGAGCTCGCTCTGCTCGAAATTGATTGCATTGGCATCGCAGAATTTCTCACAAGCACGGCACTTTTCTTTGAGGAAGTAAGCACAGTGTTCTGCATCAATGACTGGTATATTGGGCACTGCCTGAGGGAACGGCGTGTAAATTGCCTTGCGCTTGCTTGTACCAGCATTAAATTCACTTAATGCTGTCCAGGGACATTTCTCCTGGCAGACGAGACAACCAATACATTTACCCTCATCAACATAGCGCGGCTTTCTCCTAATCTTGATCTTGAAGTTACCTACGTAGCCAGAAATCGCCACAACCTCGCTATAAGTTAAAATTCTGATGAAGGGGTGACGGGAAACCTCGGTCATCCTTGGTGTAAGAATACAAGCGGCGCAATCCAATGTCGGGAAGGTTTTGTCAAACTGTGCCATATGCCCCCCGATGCTAGGTTCTCGTTCTACGATATAAACCATGTGATTTGAGTTAGCGATTTCCAGGGCAGCCTGCATGCCAGCAATGCCACCGCCAACAACAAGAGTCGCCGGGAAGATTGGCACTGCGCGCATCTCTAAGGGCACATGTCGGGACACCCGGTTCACCGCTGCCCCAACCATTCTCTTGGCCTTCTCAGTAAGCTCGGGGCCCGGCTCATGAAGCCAGGAGCATTGCTCTCGGATATTAGCCATCTGGAATAGATAGGGATTTAACCCGGCCTCGCGGAGCACTCCTTGAAAAGTTTTTTCGTGAAGGCGAGGGGAGCAGGAGGCTACCACAACCCGGTTGACCCCCAGTTCCTTAATATCCTTTTTGATGAGCTCTTGCCCTGGATCAGAACAAGTATATGGGTAGTGACGCGCAACCACCACGTGGGGCAAGGTTTCAGCATACTTGGCCACCTCTTCCACATCAACTGTGCCAGCTATGTTCGTTCCACAATGGCAAACATAAACACCAATTCTCGGTTCTTCCATGTCATTCCTCCATCACTATATCGCCTCGGCAACAAGCTCAGCGATATCTTTAACCTGCATAGTCTCTGCCTTGCCCATAGAGAGCACACTGTCCCTATAGTTGAGGAAACAATAAGGGCAGGCCAGAGCTATTATATCAGCGCCTTTTGCAACAGCTTGCTCCACCCTTATGTCAGAGAACCTTTCCCCTTTCGGGGTATCCATCCAGATTCTACCACCACCGCCGCCACAACAAAGACCTTCCTCACGAGCATCGGGAAATTCTATTAACTCCAGGCCGGGAATGCTTTGCAATACTTTTCTGGGCTCGTCGTATACACTATTATGTCTCCCTAAATAGCATGGGTCGGAATAGATTACTTTCTTGTTTATCTCTTTGGAGAGCTTTAATTTCCCCTGCTCGATAAGTGAAGCCAGATATTGAGTGGTATGAATTACTTCAAATTTGCTTCCAAGCTCAGGATACTCATTCTTAAAGGTGTGATAGCAGTGCGGCGAGGAAACTACCACAGTTTTGACACCATTACTGGTAAAGAGATTAATATTGTTTTGGGCCAGACTTTGAAACGTATCTTCGTGCCCGGCTTTTCTAATTGACTCGCCACAGCATTTTGCTTCAGTACCTATAAGGCCATAATCAATTTTAAGCTTATTGAAGATTGTGGCAGTAGATCGAGCTATTGTTTTTACATCAGGGTCATAGGAAGGAACACAGCAAGGGAAATAAAGTATTTCGGTGCCCGAAGCAAAATTTTTCACCTTAAGGTCTTTAGCCCAGTCATTTCGCTTTTCCGGTGCCTCACCAAGTGGATTACCTACACCAGCGATGTTCTTAGCTGAGATTCTCAAGGCATCAGGGACAACGCCAATACCCATGCTGGCCACGGCCCGGCGCAGAGCCCTCATGACATCTATTATCTCGACACCCCGGGGGCAGCGTTGAACACAAGCTCGACAAGTGACGCAAGTCCAGATATCTTCGCTGCCAAAATCGATTGCCCCAAGCTGAGCTGCATGCATGATGCGGCGAACAAGAAAACTTCGGACCAAATTCCACGGACAGATACCTGTACAAAGACCACATTGGTAACACAATTTGAGAGGTTCACCACCGGCCTCAAGTATTACATCTGTAGCTTCTTTGTAAGGACTTAGTACATCCATTTTAACATTTACCTCCACTCATGAGAATTAGCCGTAAAAAAGGTGGCCCGCAATAAGGATTGTAACCACCCTTTTTCTCCATAATGTAGATAAGGACGGGTGGGAAGTATAACAAACCCCGCCAAAAAAAACAAGTTTGTGTGCCGGCTGACTTTCCTATTCTGTCAACTCCCATGGTAAGTTATTACTACTAAACATACCATGAGTGTTACAGATATATCTCAGCTTCCACAGAAAATTTATCTTTTGTGGGACATCTCCCCGTTAAGAGATTACCGATTCAAAGTTGGATTCAAGGCATAAGGGGTAGCTGAACAAGTAACAGTGCTTGGGCAATAAACAAAGGCAAGAGACCACCGGCCAGCCCAATCAGAATCCACTTGCGGAATGTCATACGATAACCTGTCCGCTGTTCCAGCATGCCCAGAGCCACAATATTGGCTGTAGAGCCAACCATGGTAATGTTACCACCGTAACACGCGCCTTGAAGCAATGCCCACCAAAGTGGAAAGCTATTAACTCCTATCGCTCCAAAAGCCTGAACTACAGGGATAAGCGCTGCTACCAAAATCACGTTATCCAGCGCCGCTGAGCCAAAAGCAGCCCCCAAAGCAATGGTTATGGTGAGTAACACCGGGCTAGTTGTTAGTCCCGTGGCAGCATCTGCAAGCTTACCTGTAACACTGGTATAGGCAAGACAACCCGCCACAGAAAACAAGAACAGGAAGAAAATCAATGTCCACCAGTCTACACCTCTCTCTAAATATTCCCTGGCCTTATCTCTTTTCCACAACATGGCGATCCCAGCGCCCGTGATTGAAGTCGCAACAAGCAACGTATCCCTTTCCAGACCGAATAGCAGCTCCAAGCGGTAGTGCAAAGCAAGAAAAACTACCACGCCTAGAAATAGGGCAATTCCCCACTTGAAAAAAGTTTTATCTTTTATTTCAGACCATTCATCCAAATTAGCAGTGCCGCTTTCCAACTGGGCATTAATCCTGGTCTTCAGCAATTTGAGGTCACCACGCTGCCACACCAGAATTATGACTATGAGGCAAATGAGGCCAATTAAACTAACTGGGAAAGACCACCGCATAAAATCTTCAAAAGTCAGCCCAGCTCTGAGTGCTAGCAATATTCCGATGGGATTCCCCAGAACAGTCCAAGAACTCCCAATATTTGTAGCTAACACAACCGATATTACACACTTGACTGGGTCTATCTTATAACGTTCACAAAGCTCAAAAACTAATGCTGTCATAAAAAGTATAGAAGTTACTTCGTCTACACAGGCAGCCATAACCGCCGAAAGTAGTAAAAGAGAAATCATTATGCTCCTGGGCTCATATTTACCAAGTTTGATTATTTTTATGCCCAGCCAGCGGAAGAAGCCAGTATCTCGGAGAAGGGCAACTACCACCATCATGCCTACCAGAAAAACAATGACATCTAAACTCATGAATTCTATGGCATGCTTTAAGTCCATTGTTCCTGTCAGAAGCAAAATTGCCATGCCTATAAAAGCTATGGCTACCCTGAACCTCCAGAACATTAAAGTCCCGACAACCAAAGCTATACAGACGGTAGCTGCCAGGGTTTGGTGGATATCTCTTAGCCCCCAGTAACACAGGAACGCAACTGCCATAACAATGGCCATGAAAATGGCAAATTGTTTTGGTGTTCCCGGGATTTCACCCTTCTTCAGTTCTTTCACCATCTTTTTTGTCTTCCGTCACTAAAAAAGGATAGCTACGATAAAAACCTTATAGCTACCCTATACTTCCTAAGATGAATT
>JAOUFZ010000029.1 GCA_029857995.1 Dehalococcoidia bacterium | reverse complement strand
CCAATTCCGCGAATCTCATTCTCTTAGCTCTTTTCCAGTAAGATGCAGAAATACATCATCTAAAGTGGGTTGTTTTAGAGACGTGGACTGGATAGCAACTCCCCTGGGGCGCAAATAATCTACTATCTCGTAGAAACTCAATTCTTTAGCTTTAATCTCAATTCCGTCCTCTGTCGGTTTGACTTCCGGGTATATCTCCTTTAGGCCTTCAATGACATCCGGGGGCAGGTTCTTTGCCTTGACTACCATTACCTGCATATCGGAGATGCTGTTTTTTAACTCCTGCGGAGTTCCCAGAGCCGCTATCTTGCCCTCGTCCATTATCGCTATTCTATCCGCCAGAGCATCAGCCTCTTCCAGGTAATGTGTTGTAAGCAGTATCGTCTTTTTACCTTTAAGCTCTGCTATGTGTTCCCATATACCTCTCCTCGACTGCGGATCAAGGCCGAGGGTGGGTTCATCCAGAAATAACACCTGAGGGTCAGAAACAAGAGCCATAGCGATGCTGAGCCTCCTTTTCATCCCCCCTGAAAATTTCCTTACTTGCTCTTTGGCCCTCTTAGCCAAGCCTACCATCTCCAGCAGTTCCTCTGACCTCTTTTTCACCTCTTCTTTCGCCACTCCACGTATCCCCCCAATCAAGCTCAGATTCTCCCAGGCGTTAAGATGCTCCGCTATTGCTGTCTCTTGTGGCGAGACATCTATTATTTGTTTCACTGCCATGGGGTCCTCGTGTATATCACGACCCATGATCGTGGCTGTGCCACTGCTCGGTCTGAGCAGACAGCATAGCATCTTGATAGCAGTTGTTTTGCCAGCGCCATTCGGTCCTAGCAGTGAGAATAGCTCACCTTCTTTAATAGATAAATCTATGCCATCTACTGCTACCAAATCTCCGAATTTCCTGGAAAGGCTAAATGTTTGAATGGCAAAGCGATTACCGTTTGTCCCGTAGCTCATAGGTCTCTCTATAACTCCACTTTATCATTTTAGCAGCTTTCCTTGTTATAATTCACTGGTGACTGAATTAAGTGACACAATCACCTTTCTGGGCACCGCCGGTGCCCGGTTTGTCGTGATCCGTCAATTTCTCGCTTCCGGAGGCGCCTGGCTTAACCTGGGTGATACTCAAATACTCCTTGACCCCGGTCCTGGTTCCTTGGTCCAGGTTGCCAGGAGGAAACTCGACCCTGCGAAACTGGACGCCATTATCTTATCTCATAAACATTTGGACCACAGCGGGGATATTAACATTATGATTGAAGCTATGACCGATGGAGGCACAAAGAAGCGGGGCACAGTCTTTGCTCCCGCCGATGCCCTGAATCAAGACCCGGTTATTCTGTCTTATTTGCGCTCTTATCTCCAGTGCATACAGGTCCTAACTGAAGGCGGGTCTTACAAAGTAAACGACGTTTCTCTTAAGACCCCGGTGAGACACAAACATCCCGTAGAAACATATGGCTTTGTCTTCCAAACGCCGCGGCATACTTTCTCCTGGATTACTGACACCAGATATTTTGAGGATTTGGCCAGTCACTATCAAGGCGATTTGCTGATTATCAATGTGGTCCGATTGAATCCCGGAGCTCCTCTGGACCATCTATCCCTCCCCGAGGTCAAGACCATAATTGAGAAACTAAGGCCCAAAACAGTTATCCTCACTCATTTCGGCATGACCATGTGGCGGGCCAAACCCTGGGAGCTGGCTCAGAAATTGAGCGAGGAGACCGGAATCACAGTCATTGCCGCCAGGGATGGTATGAAATTCGATCTGGCGCAATCAAAAGATGACAGGATACAAGCTCTACCGTAACAAGTTCTAACTCACCATCGTCCTTCTGAATAATGCAATCCCGACGGCAAACAAGACGACTGCCCAGCCGATAAGCCAGTAAATATCGAGTATGATGGCTGAGAAAGGAGAGCCGTTGATAACAGCTCGAGAGGCGTCTATACCATGGATAAAGGGAAGGGCTCCAGCAACGCTTTTGAGAGCCGAAGGCATACGATCCACTGTGAACCAGGCCCCCGAAATCATGGCCATGGGAACGATGAAAATCCAGGCAACACCCGCCTGAGACTCGCTTTTGACCAGGCTGCCCACTATCATGCCTATCCCGATAGCGCAAAGCCCGATAAGAAAGAAGATAAGAAAGGCATATCCCAGATTGCCGACAATGGTCAAGCCTAGCGCCATCCCCACGCCAAGATAAATCAGCGTGGAAACTATGAGCACCGGGATAAACGGCAGGGAATACCCCAGAATGAAGTCCCAGGGTCTTGCTGGGGTAGTGAACATTCGAGACAGAAAGCCCTTTTCCCTGTCACCGGCAATTATCCCCGCCGCCGTGGAAATCAAAATCATGAGTCCGTAGACAGCTATCCCGGGAAAATAGAAATTGACAGCCATATTCTTTATTCTGCTTTCCGTTCCTTTTAGCTCGACATTTAGAAGGGGAGCCACTCCCAGGAATTCAGAGCCAGCAGCCTCTATCATAGGTTTTAATTGTAGACCTATCATCGGGTCTGCTGCCATGTAGACTAACTCCAAGTTGATAGTTTGTTGGGTCTGCTGTGCCTGCTCGAATCCCGAGGGAATGAATAGATAAAATGATATTCTGCCGTTCTCCAGGTCTTCCTGGGCCTGAGATTTTTCACTGTATATCGGCTCATTCAATTCGATAGCACCCACAATTCCAAGATATTGTACAAAGAGAGAGGACTTTTGGGAGCCGTCTTCGTCCGCTATGCTCAGCGCAATAGGGCCAGCCTGTCCCCCACCAGCAGCGGCGACAAATACCAGCATAAAGGCAACGGGCATTCCCAGGAGAAAGCCCAGAAGCACAGGGTTTCTATAAATCTCCTTCAAATTCCTTTTGCCGATTTCCCAGAACTTCATTTCCTTCACCTTCCTTCTAGTCTCTAAGCTTCTTTCCCGTTATCTCGATAAACACGTCCTCCAGGGTTGGCTGCTCTAAGGCAGCAGAATAAACGGTAACTCCTCGGGAATGGAGGTGGTTTACTATCTCTTTGAAGTCCAGGTCCTTGTGGGAAATCTTAAGTTGCCCCTTGGTCACCGCCACTCTGGAGTATTTGCTGTGCAAATCCGCTATGACCTCAGCGGTGAGGCTTTCTGTTGAGACGACCATGTTGCGCATCCCAAAGAGATTTGTCTTCAGCTCTTGAGACGTGCCTAAAGCTACAACCCTTCCTTCGTCAATAATCCCAATTCGGTCGGAGAGAAAATCCGCTTCCTCCATATAATGGGTAGTGAGAAGAACTGTCTTCTTTCCTTTAAGTCCAGCTATATATTCCCAGATGGTTCTTCTTGCCTGGGGATCAAGGCCTAAGGTAGGTTCATCCAGAAATAACACCTGGGGGTCGGAAACAAGAGCCATGGTGATGCTGAGCCTCCTTTTCATCCCTCCGGAAAACTTCCTTACCTGGTCTTTAGCCCTTTCCATAAGCCCCATCGTCTCCAGTAATTCCTGCGACCGCTTTCTTACTTCGTTAGAGCTCAGGCCATGGACCTTGCCAATCAGAGCCATGTTTTCCCAGCAATTTAGGCGCTCAGAGAGAATGGTATCCTGTGGCGATACCCCAATGAGCTTTTTGACCGCAAATGGTGTTTTAGCTACATCATAGCCCAGTATGGAAGCAGTCCCCCTGGTTGGCTTTAACAGGCAACACAACATCCTGATGGTGGTAGTCTTCCCTGCCCCGTTAGGGCCGAGGAGGGAGAAAAGCTCGCCCTTCTTAATCTCTAGATCAATGCCGTTTACCGCTACCAGGCCATCAAATTCCTTGGTGAGCTTAAAGGTCTGTACTGCGTTCATTTCTTCACCCCCCCTCTTTCTATACATAATAACACACTCATTTAGGCCGGAAGGTTTTGAGTAGATTCCATGAAGGCTCTGGCCTTAACTCCCATATGTATGATGTATCCACCACGTCTGGATTATTGCACTTCCAGCATCCCTTCGTGATGCTTGCCGCCTGCCGGCGGTCCCAGCTTTTCATTATCTCATCGAACGGGGAAGCCCTCACATTTCCATAAGGCTTGTCATAGTTGAAGCAGTTCGTTACGTTGCCCTCGGGAGTCACGGTTACGTAGACAAAAGGGACATGGCAAACATAAGGCGTCATATTGAGCAGGTATCTCTGCAGATAAGTCCGGGAATTATTTATGGGATAGCCCTTCCTTTGCAGGCCGAGCAGCTCCCTGGCTGCTTGCTGCTCTGATTCTCGCGATGCCAGAGTCTCTTTGTTTGTCTCTCCGGTTTCTTTCAGAATCCCTTCCTTTGCCGGGCAGACCCAAAGCGATACGCCGAGTGAGCGGGCCAGGTCTGCCATTTGACCCATCATGCTCTCATTTCCTCGGTGGAGGAGACAATTGATTACGATTTTCTCAGGCGAGTCCATCCTCTTTAGGACCTCTATGCCCTCAACAGCCCTGGCAAAAAGCCCCGGCATGCCCCTGAAAGAATCGTGGCGCGTGCTCTCCGCATAATCCAGTGAGACTATAATACAGTGGGCTTCTTTGCCGATTTCATGTGCTCTGTCTGGCAGGAGAAGTCCGTTGGTGATCACGGTCGTCATCATTCCGTTTTCGCGGGAAGAACGGCAAAGCTGGCCGAGGTCTTGGCGCAGGAGGGGCTCCCCACCCCATATCGCATTCAATACAAATCCCGCACCCTTTGCGCCTCGATAGAGCCGTTCGATCACGCTCGTTTCCAGCTCGTCCGCTTCATTATCACGCCAAATACACGTCGGGCACCTGCAATTGCACCGTCCTGTGATCAGATGTGAGAGAAAAAATGGGCCCCGCCTGCCAAAACGGCTTGCCAGCAGAGTCCTAATAAAGCGGGTGATCTCGCTCCAGCCCCATCGTGCTCCCAAATCCTGTTGCGTTTCTAGCACGGTACGGATCCCCTGGGACATATGAAAATGAAAGCTTCCTGGCAACGACATATTTTCCCAGAAGGTTTCCCCTTAAGTATCGTCTGCGCTGGAGCGTTTCACTTCCGTGTTCGGGATGGGAACGGGTGGTTCCACTCCGCTCAAGTCACCAGGAAGCTCTCTAATTAAGTATAGCCTATTCCACAAAGAATATGCAAGTCTGTGGCTTGTCTTCGGGTGACCGATTTGCTGCGTTCCTGTGTTATAATTAATCTAAATTATCCATAGAGGAGGTTTACTCTCATGGACTGGGGCATGCAAAACCGTCTGGCGCAACTAATTCAAGCGGATGGTCACTGTTTGTTTTTGCCTGTGGACCACGGGTATTTCTTGGGTCCTATCAAAAAACTGGAGAACCCGCGTAAAACTCTCGAACCTCTTCTCCCTTACACCGATGCCATTTTCATTACCCGGGGAGTTTTAAGGTCATGTGTAGAGCCTGGCAAGGCGAAACCAATTATCCTCAGAGTGTCTGGTGGCGCCAGCATAGAGGGCAAGGATCTGGCCCATGAGGGAATAACGACCTCTATGGAGGAAGCCGTCCGGCTCAATGCCTGTGCCGTGGGCATCTCCATCTTTGTGGGGACCGATTACGAGCATGATTCCTTGCTTAATCTGGCGAGGCTGGTTGACGAAGGGGAAAGGCATGGCATCCCGGTAATGGCCATTACCGCTGTGGGCCGGGAACTGGACAAGCGTGATGACCGCTATCTTTCTCTGTCATGCCGTATCGCGGCTGAGCTGGGCGCCCGGGTGGTAAAGACCTATTACTGCGAAAAATTCGACAAGGTTACCAGGGGCTGTCCCGTTCCCATAGTCATTGCCGGCGGGCCCAAGGTACCTACAGGATACGAAGTACTTCAATTTGTTCATGACGGCATCCAGAAAGGCGCCATAGGTGTGAATCTGGGCAGAAACATCTGGCAAGATGAGCACCCCGTAGCCATGATCAGAGCCATCCGCGCCGTTATCCATGAGAACGCTACTCCTGAGAAAGCCCAGGGATTATACGATAGCGTAAAGAGCGGGAAAGCATAGGCATTGTGTGCACGCTTAAGTATGCCCCGGTATCAGGAAAGTCGTAAGCTCTAGGCACCGAAGCGAAACTCGAAATCCTCATGTCTGAATTCGAAACAATGTCAAAGGACCGAAATCCAAAAGCGCAAAACAGTTTAGAAATTTGCATTTCGACATTGGGATCTGTTTAGAGCTCAGGGCTTAGAATTTAGAATTTTTCTTGGTCTTATGGTCTGATAGGAAACTAGTATGCGTGTAGCTATGTATTATAGTAACCAGGATGTGCGGCTGGAGGAGATGCCTGTGCCGCAGATTGGCCCCGGCGAAGTACTGATGCGGGTGGAGGCCAGTGGCATCTGTGGCACCGATTTGCTGGAATGGTATCGCCGGCACAAAGCACCTTTGGTCTTGGGTCATGAAGTCGCCGGCGTGATTGCTGCTGTCGGGAAGGGGGTGGAACATTATAAAGAGGGTGCCCGGATTTGTACCGCCCATCACGTCCCCTGCAACACGTGTCATTATTGTCTCGGCGGGCACCACACCGTTTGCGATACCCTGCGCCAGACGAACTTCGACCCCGGTGGCTTTGCCGAATATGTGCGGCTGCCGCGCATTAATGTCGAGCAGGGCATATTTCCCTTGCCTGACGGAGTATCTTTTGAAGAGGCGACCTTTGTTGAGCCTCTAGCTTGCGTCCTGCGCGGGCAAAGGTTAGCCCATTTACAGCCGGGGCAAACTGTGCTCGTTATCGGCAGCGGCGTGGCCGGGCTGCTCCATATACAACTGGCCCGGACTTCAGGTGCCGGTTACGTTATAGCGACGGACATCGTGGATTATCGCCTGGAGGCAGCGCGAAGGTTTGGAGCCGATATTGCCGTTCATGCTAAAGACTACACGCCGGCATCTCTGCGACAGGCGGCAGACGGTCGCCTGGCTGACCTTGTCGTGATATGCAGCGGGGCGACGTCGGCTATAAACCAGGGGTTGGAGTCGGTGGAGCGGGGAGGCACTGTTCTCTTCTTTGCCCCCACAGAGCCGGGCGTTAGCGTTCCGATATCGGTGAACGACCTGTTCTGGCGTAATGAGATAACGCTTACCAGCTCCTATGGTGGCAGCCCTGGGGATTATGCCGCAGCACTGGGACTGATACAGGCTGGCAAAATAAGGGTGCGGGCAATAATTACTCACCGGCTGGGGCTGGCGGAAACAGGCCTGGGATTCCAGCTTGTCGCCCGGGCTCAAGACTCTCTAAAAGTGATTATCGAGCCGCAGAGGTAGGTAGCGGCTGCTTTTTAAATAGGCGAGGACAACGGGTAACATTTTGGCTCAAAGTTCAATCGGCTGTGATGATATGGAAATTTTTGTAGCTATTGATTAGTCTACGGTATGAGCAGTATAATTTGTAGTTAAGCTACAGACTATGTATTCGAGAAATAACCCCAATAATCATATAAAAAGAAGTGGCAGCGGCTGGATTTGAACCAGCGACCAAAGGCTTATGAGGGCCAGTCTCCGATGACAATCTTATAGTGCGATTCATTATACTCTTCGTTCGACTTTACAAGATAGTAGAAAACCATCAATTGCTTCTTTAATTGTAGTAGACATTGAACCTCTCCTTCTCTTATTCTAGATGCGAGACGATATATGAGAATCAGGAGAAGGTCAATAGGGATGTGGTTACAAGTTATAGGAGTAAAATGGTTTTATTATCGAACTCGTAATATGATACCGTACGATGAGTGGCAGCGATTGGATTGAAGATACACTGTCCCGTAACAATAGGTTTTTAGAAAAGGATCTTTGTTAACTGAGTACTGTGGAGGGAATTTAGAAATGAAAATCAAAACTGACAGATTAATAATTAGGTCGATACAAGAGGTTGATTCAGAACCGTTAGCTGCGCTATGGGCTGATCCTGAGGTTACCTATTATATGGGCGGACGACGTAATTACGAAGAAGTACTAAAGGAGTTAAGAGAAGATGCGCAGCTTAATCCACAACCTGCTTTTGACCTGTGGCCCGTTATCGAAAAGGAAACCGGCCAGATAATTGGCCACTGTGGAATTCTTGAAAAAGACATTGAGGGTAGGAATCAATATGAGATTGTATATGTTCTAGCTAAATCAGCTTGGGGCAACGGATTTGCCACTGAAGTAGCTAGCTCCTTGAAGGATTACGCTTTTAATCAGCTTGGTTTGAAGCGTATCACAGCACTTATTGATCCAGATAATCTAAAATCCGAGATAGTAGCCACCAAAATTGGCTTAAGGTACGAAAAAGATACCGTTCGCCCAAGCGGTAAAAATATGCGGTTGTTCGCTCTCAACATTGAAGATTGTTAATAATTATTAGATGAATTAAACGAAGTTCCAATACAAGCATGGCTATTTCAAAGATTGTATTACTATTACTCTGAAACCGTGAGATTGGGAGCGAGCTACAAAGTGAGTATAAAAAGCGATGGTTTGGAAGAAGCCGTAGAATCAGTGAAAGCTAGGAAGTCTGAGGAACGGATGGTTCGCACCATCTGTTCATTATGCGGCCCGATGCCGGGATGTGGACTAAACTGCTATGTTAAAGACGGCAGATTGATAAGGGTTGAGGGCATGAAGGAGGCTCCTACGAACAAAGGAACATTGTGCCCCAAGGCATTCGCCTCCGTGCAGTGGGTTTATTCGCCGCAACGTCTCAGGTACCCTTTGAAGCGTGTTGGGAAGAAGGGTGAAGGTAAGTTCAAGAGGATCACCTGGGATGAAGCTCTTGATACTATTGCCAGCAGGCTCAGCGAACTCAAGGAAAAGCGCGGGCCGGAATCTCTGGCTATTCTCGTGCCGCAGCGACGCAGCTATTGTGATTATTTACAGCGATTCCTAATTGCCCACGGAAGCCCAAATTATGGTCACAGTGGCCTCTGTTTTGTACAGGCAGCTTTCGGGTTTGCCTATACTCTGGGATGGCCTTGGCTCAATAGGGTCGGTGCAGATTATGAGCATGCTAACCTGATTCTGGTATGGGGTGCTAACCCCGCATATTCTGCAGCACCTCTGGGCAACCTGAGAAGAATCTTAGATGCCAAGAAGAGGGGTGCCAGGCTCATAGTGATTAAGCCTGAGATGCAGCCGGATGCGGCCAGGGCAGATATCTGGGTTCCGATCAGGCCCGGCACCGATGGTGCCCTGGCGCTGGCAATGCTGCATGTCATAATCAATGAGCACCTGTACGATGCAGACTTCGTCTCCAAGTGGTGCTACGGTTTCGATAAGCTTGTACCTCACATACAGAAATACACCCCGAAGTGGGCTGAGCCGATAACGGGACTACCGGCCAACCAGATAAGAGAGGTGGCCAGGTTATACGGTACCATAAAGCCCGCGTGTATGTTTACTGGGAACGCATTCGACCAGACGGTAGACTCCAGTAACGCCGTACGGGCTGTTGCCATATTGATAGCCATAACAGGCAACCTCGACAGACCCGGCGGCAATATCGTGCCCACCGGGAGTACCATGCCCATGGTTAAATCCGTGCATCTCAGGGAGAGATATACGCAAGATTCTGTAGACAGGTTGGTGGGCCCGGAAATAGCCAGTTGTTTCCAGCCCTTCATAGAGGGCACATCTTCCGCTTATTACCGCTGTCTCAACAGTGTTCTAACCAGGGAGCCATACCCTATCAGGGCGATAATCGCTCCCGGGACTCAGCCCACGGTGATTACTCGTGGCAGCAAGAGGGTGGTAGAAGCGCTCGAGAAACTGGAATTCTTCGTGGTTATCGATGTCATGCAGAACTCGTCAATGCCCTGGGCTGATGTCGTTGTCCCTGTAGCCACTATGTATGAATGCGACCATCCTTTTGAAGTAATGGGTAACTGGATAATGGCGCGAAACAAGGTCATCGAGCCGCTGGGAGACTACAAGTCGGACTACGAGTTCTGGCTCGACCTGGGCGTCAAGATGGGCTATGGGGAGGACTTCTGGGACGGAAGTATTGAGAAGTGCATGAACTACCAGCTAGAGAATTTTGGCATGACCATGGAAGAGCTAAGAGCACATCCTACAGGCATTATTTATCAGCCGAAACCGATGGTTTACGAAAAGTATGAGAAAATATTCGCCACTCCCAGTACCCGGCTATCGAGGGCTCCTTATCTCCCTCAGGGCAAAGTGGCAATCTATAATACTACGTTCGAAGAGAACGGGTTCAATCCACTGCCGGAATGGGTAGAGCCGCCCGAGAGTCCAACGGCTACACCGGAGCTCTTGGCGAAATACCCTCTTGTCTTTTTTGACGCACATACTTCGGATGTTTATAACCACGGGTGGTTACGTAATCTGCCTTATCTACGCGAGATCCAACCTGACCCATGGATACACGTTCACCCTGAGACGGCTAAGGCCCGAGGGATAGAGAACGGTGACTGGGTAATTGTCGAATCGCCACATGGCTGGATAAAGGTAAAGGCTCTCTATTTCCAGGGGATACGGCCGGATGTGGTTATGGGCCTCCACGGATGGTGGCAGGGCTGCCATGAGCTGGGATTGCCAGGTTATTCGATACTGGATGGAGGCGCAAACGTAAACATCCTGTACAGTACTGACCCAGATAAAGCCTTTGACCCAATGGTGACCGCCATGCCCAAACAGACTCTGGTCGAGGTACGAAAAGCATAGAGTTGGCGACCGGTAGCTAAGAACTACCGATCATAGTAAACGAAGAGGCGATATACGTAATGGCGAAGCAATACGGCTTCTACTTTGATGCAGATAGGTGTGTCCAATGCCGCACCTGTGAAGTGGCATGCAAGAGCATGCGTAATATAGAACCGGGAATAAAGTGGAGGCGAGTCGTTGAGATTTGGGGTGGCGTCTACCCAAATGTCACCAGAGCTTTTTTCGCCCTGGCCTGTATGCACTGTGGTAAGCCGGCCTGCATTGAAGTGTGTCCCACCGGAGCTATAGGCAAACGGGGTGAGGATGGTATCGTCGTCGTTGACAGGGACAAATGCAACGGTTGCCAGGACTGCCTCCCGGCATGTCCTTATGGTGTGCCCCAATTTGGTGACAACGGCATCATGCAGAAGTGTGATTTCTGTGCCCAGATAAACATAGAGCCTGCCTGCGCGGTATCCTGCCCTACTGAAGCTCTTAATTCTGGTACCCTTGATGAGCTGTTGGAAATGGCAAAGGGGAAGGCGGCCAGGAGAATGGGCGGTCCTACTGAACCATCTATCATTATTGCAGGTGAATTACAGCCTGCTAGTTTGGTTATCTGATCATACCTTCTGATCAATTGTGTGTCAGGTCACAATTTGTTAGATTGTTGCATCGCCCCCCCCCTTTTCTTTGGCTCTAGAGGTGACAATCAAGGAACTGCCAAAGCCTAAGCTAGCCAGACAATTCGTCAGGCCTTTCATTCTTCTCGCGCAACTGTTATCCCGCCAACTCTTCTCGTCTCCTGCGGTAGTCCAGGTCTATCCGCTCAGCCTCGCTCATCAGATCCTCCCATTCGGCCATCAACCTTGCCACCTTTTCTCTTAGCGTCATGTATTCGCGATTCACAGCAACTACGTTA
>JAOUFZ010000028.1 GCA_029857995.1 Dehalococcoidia bacterium | reverse complement strand
GAACCATACTGGGCCCAGACCTTAGCCGCCGGGCCGGACTTGTGGGAAGCCGTAGAAGCCGGTACCGCCGATTTCGCCTGGTGTTTTCACGGCTATTGGGCAGGCATGACTCCACTGGCCGATGTTATGGCCCTTCCATTTATGCCCTTCAAGAGTGCCGAACAAGCTGCCGCCATATTTTGGACGATATACGAAGAGTATCCCAATTTGGCAGGGGACTTTGACGGTGACAACAAAATACTGTTGACGTGGTGTTCCAGCCCGTATATCCTGATCACAACGACAGCGGAGCCCGTCAAAACTCTGGAGGACCTGAGCGGGCTAAAGATAAGAGCGACCGGGGGACCCCCGACCACTCAGACGCAGTTGTTGGGCGCTGTTCCACAAACGGTAGGCATGCCTGGCACCTACGAGGCTCTCCAGAAGGGGGAGATAGATGGCATGTGGGTACCGTGGGAAGCGCTTTACAGCTTCAAACAGTACGAGCAGGCAAAATCCTGGACTATTCTGCCGGCTCATGCCGTGTACTTCACCCAGGCAATGAATTGGGACACGTGGAATAGCTTGCCTAGCGAGGTCCAGGACCAATTCATGACTGTCGGTGGCGAGAATGGCTCTAGGTTCTGGGGCAGGAACATGTTCGATACTTCCCAGGCCGCATGCCGTGACGTTATTCTGGCCGACGCAGAGCTTGCTGCAGAGATACAGGAGTATGTCCTTCCTCAAGAAGAGTTAGACCGGTGGGTAGAAATAGCTGGTCAACCTATCTGGGAGCAGTGGGTAACGGAGATGGAAGGCAAGGGATTTGACGAGGCACAGGAAATCCTGGACAGGGTACTGGAGCTGATTGACGAGGTTCCAGCAACGAAAACCTTGCCCTCGCCACTGGAATAATGTAGACCGTTAAGAGGCAAGAGTCAGCTTAATTTGACAACCTGGTGGGGCTGTTAACCACGGTGAGGGTGCTCCCCGCCAGGTTGCCGGCCACACTGAGCGCTAACAGGCGCCGTTGTGCTTCACTGGAAGTCGGACAACTACCTTTCGGGCAAAAATGCTACGACCCGCTTGGAGAAGCTGCAATAACCAAGCAAGGGGTATCAATATGGAAGGAAATCAGGGCAGACGTACGACTGCAGACGAGAAGTTGCGGGTGATGGAGGAGGGCACGCAATCAGGGCCTGCGATAAGCGAGGTATGTCGGCGCCACCAGATTCATCATAGCCGGGTCTATCGCTGGAAGAGGCTTGCCAGGCAGGAGCTTTAGAAGCACTGCGCAACGGGACGAGGAATACCAGGAACGGTGAGCGCGAGGAATGGCTCGTGAACGAACTCAACCGGCTGCAGCTTGTGGTTGCTGAGCTTACCGCTGAAAACCCGACCCTGAAAAGGGGGTCTTGGTGTGAGGGCACACCGGCGCTCTACGGAGGAGGAAGAAAAGGTCTTCTCGGCGACCGTGTGCAGAGCTCAAGAGATGTGGCCTAGTCTGTTGCTGGAAGAGGCCCGAGCCGCGTCAAGGCAGGCAAGTTCACGAGGGAACTTAGCCGGACGATGTGTGGCATGTTGACCTGATGTATTTGCGGGTGAATGGGCGCTCGTATTTTCTGGTGACTGTCATTGGCTCTTGCTATCGTTGCATCGTCTGCTGGGAGCTGGCTTTGCCTATGCGGGCCCAAGAGATAGCCGAGACAATTGCCGTAGCCCTGGAAGAAGCGCCGGCAAAGAGCCCCAGGATTGTCAGGGATAACGGCTCTCAGTTTGTTGCCAAAGAGTGGCGGGAGTTCATGCGCCACTTTGCGCTGAAATAGATTCCTGCCAGGGTGAGACGCCCCGAATCCAGTGGGAGAATGGAGCGGTGGCACCGGGCCGAAAACGTGTATCACGCCAGGGATTCGGTGGGAGAGTGGGTGAGGTACTGCAATGAACAGTGGCTGCATTCTGCCCTGAAGTATCTCCGGCTGCTGGATTACCACGGCGGTAATCTGGAGGCATTGGTGGCTGAGAAGAAGAGAGAGCTGACAGAAGCCGGTGCTCGGTGGAAGCAGGTGAACAAGTGGGGGCATTTGACAGGAGCCCAGACACAGTTGTATCGTTTCAGCACCATTGATCTGTCCGAGAACGACTGAACCAATACGACATTTCCAATACTGGGTCGGCAAGGATGTGGCAAAATGAAGAGGGTGGCTAAGGCGTTTGCCCGTGTGATTCAATTCGCGAGCACGGTGAGTCACCGTGTAGGGATAAGCATCCTGCTGGCAATGATGTTTCTCACCGCGGCCGATGTGTTTGGACGCTATTTTCTTAAGCGACCCATAGTGGGGGCTTATGAGCTTCAAGAGTACCTGATGGTTTGCGTCGTCTCCCTGACCCTGGCCTATTGTGCCGTCGAAAAGGGCCATGTCGTGGTAGATATACTGGTCTCCCGGTTTCCGCAAAGGGCCCAGGCCACCATCGGCGCTATCACCACGCTTGTCGGTCTATGTCTATGCTCCGTGATAACCTGGCAGGCTGTGATGTATGTACAGAGGATGCTTGTTTCGGGGTTGGTATCGGCGACACTTAAGATACCTCGCTATCCTTTCACGGGCGTGCTCGTTTTTGGCATGGCGTTGTTCTGTTTAGTATTGCTGAAGGATTTTTTTGAATTCCTTTCCCGGGCGGTGCGGAAATGAGTCCCCTCACCATAGGACTCATCGGTATAGGCGTCCTTTTTGTGCTCTTGTTCCTGAAAATGCCTGTCGGTCTGGTCATGGCATTGGTGGGCGCTGGTGGCTTTTTCTGGATAAGAGGCCTTGACCCTACCCTGGGCGTCTTAAGGACAACACCCTACACTACTTTCGCCAGTTACGGGCTGAGTATTATTCCCCTTTTTATACTTATGGGGACATTTTGTTTCTTTGCCGGAATAAGTGAAGACCTTTATGCTGCTGCCTACGCCTGGCTGTCGCGTTTTCGTGGTGGTCTGGCCATGGCCACCGTCGCCGCCTGTGCCGGTTTTGCTGCCGTCAGCGGCTCCAGCCTGGCCACAGCAGCGACCATGGGCAAGGTGGCTCTGCCGGAGATGAAAAGGTATGGATACGATAAGGGGCTGGCTGCTGGATCTGTCGCCGCCGGTGGTACCATCGGCATCCTGATACCACCCAGCGTGATTCTTGTCATTTATGCCATCCTCACCGAGCAGTCGATAGGCAGGCTACTCCTGGCTGGCTTCATCCCCGGCGTGCTCGAAGCTGTCTTCTACTTTATTACCATCTATATTGTCTGTAAACGCAATCCGCAAATGGGCCCTGCGGGACCTGCCACGAATTTCAGGGAGAAAGTGGTAGCGCTCAAGGGTGTCTGGATGATACTGGTCCTGTTTATAGTGGTCATGGGTGGTATTTACTTTGGAATTTTCAGCCCTACTGAAGCGGCGGGAATTGGAGCCCTCGGGGCTTTTGTCTTTCTCGTCGGCAGAAGGCGGCTTACCTGGCAAGTTCTCAAAGACAGTCTTTTCGATACCGGGAAAACTACAGCCATGATCTTTCTCATCATGATGGGCGCTATGATATTTGGCTACTTCCTGGCAGTGAGCAGGCTTCCCTTTGAGATGGCAGGCTACATTGTCGGTCTAGGTATTCACCCCAATCTTGTTCTGGCGCTTATTCTGGTCTTTTATCTGGTTCTGGGCTGTCTGATGGACTCGATGGCAATGATCCTGATTACCGTGCCCGTTTTCTTCCCTGTGATCATGGCTCTGGGTTTCGACCCGATATGGTTTGGCATAATAATAGTGAGGGTGTGTGAGATAGGGTTGATCACCCCTCCTGTGGGTCTGAATGTGTATATCATCAAGGGAATAGCCGGTGAGGATACTTCCATGTTCACCATATTTCGTGGCATAGTACCCTTCCTGATAGCTGATCTATGTCATGTAAGCCTTCTGATAGCTGTTCCCCAACTGGCGCTATTCCTGCCTACTCATATGTTTTAGACAGGTTGTTTTGGTTATGCCCCGGACTAAAAGGTCCGGGAAAACAGTTGCGAAGATTAGGGCTCGCTGGTAAGCTTAAGGCAAGGATTCCCATCCTCTCCTCTGCTGGCAATTCCGGGTCGGCAAAACGGGACTTCTTGAGAGGCAGGTTGTCAAGTGCGGTTGGCTGAATGCCGTAGAAGCTGCATAAGATGAGATGATAAATTTGCAGGAGGGTTCATATGGCAGGTGAGCAGAAATGGGATAAAGTCGTTCGGACGACTGTGTGGTCGGCGGGGGCTGGCTGTCATGGTGGATGTGGGGCAAAACTCTTCGTAAAAGACGGTAAGGTAATGAAGGTGGAGGGGGATGAAGACCATCCGTGGAACCAGGGCAGAAGCTGCCCTCGTCTCCTGTCCCTGACTCAGTATATGTATCACCCCGATCGCGTCACTTATCCTTTGAAGCGAGCAGGGGAGCGAGGTGAAGGGAAATGGGTCCGCATCTCCTGGGAGGAAGCTTTTGACACTATCGTGCAAAGGTTAACGGAAATTGGTGATAAGTATGGTCGGGAATCGGTCCTTTTTTGCCAGGGGACGGGAAGGGATATTGGTGGGCCTATCTCGCTGTTAGCCTATTCTTATGGAAGCCCTAACTGGGTGCAATTTGGGCTGTCTGGACAATCTTGCTATACACCGAGGCTGGTGGCAATGTTTGCCACCATGGGTGATTATGCGGTGGCGGATGCCAGCCAATTTTTGGAGAAACGCTACAATGACCCGCAGTGGACACCACCCAGGTGCATCATCGTGTGGGGGCAGAACCCGCCTCCTACCTGCCCGGACGCATTCTTTGGCCACTGGATAGTAGATTGCATGAAAAGAGGGTCTCAACTGATCGTGGTTGACCCCCGGGTGACCTGGTTAGCCTCGCGGGGTAAATATCACCTGCAGATTCGGCCGGGGACCGACGGCGCCCTGGCCCTGGGCATGATGAACGTCATCATCAATGAGGGGCTCTACGACAAAGACTTCGTAGATAAATGGACATATGGCTTTGACCAGCTGAAAGAACGGGTTCAGGAATACACGCCGGATAATGTGGCGGAGATTACCTGGATTCCCAAAGAGGATTTCATAGCGGCTGCTCGATTTTATGCCACCAGCAAACCGGCAGCTATTCACTGGGGAATGCCCATTGACATGAACCCGCAGGCGACTGTCGTTGCTCAAGCTATCTCCCATCTCTGGTGCATCACTGGAAATGTTGACATCCCTGGCGGGAATGTCATCGCCCGTCCCTCACACGGGGTTACCGCCTATCCCTACAGCACGGCTGAACTGGAGCGCCTTTACGGGCAAGAGTTCATAAAGAATATCTTGTCAAGGAAGATTGGCGCCTCGCGCTATCCGATGGTCAGGGACTTCCGGCACTGGGCCCAGCCAGATTTGGCTGTTGATCAGGTGCTATCCGGCGACCCTTATCCGATCAAGGCAGCCTGGATTCAGACCACCAATATATTAGGAGGGCAAGCTGCCGATACGCGGAAACACTATGAAGCCCTGAAGCAGCTTGAGTTCATTGTGGTGGTTGACCTATTCCACAACCCCACCAGCATGGCCGTAGCTGATATTTTCCTGCCTGCGGCCACCTTCGCAGAGAAGAATAGTCTCCGGTCCTGGTGGACACCCCTGAGCGCGCTAGTCAAAGCGGTGCAGGTGGGGGAGTGCAAATCCGACTGGGAGATTAATTTGGAGCTGGCGAGGCGTTTCAACCCCAAGGGTGTGCCATGGAAAGACGTGAAAGAACTGTTCGATTCTCGACTGGAAGTTTCTGGTCTCACCTTCGACCAACTGGCCGAGAAGGGTAGCTGGGAAATGGCTCGCGAGGGACACCCCAGTAAACCTTACCGCCGCTATGAAAAAGGGCTTCTGCGGCCGGATGGAAAGCCAGGCTTCAGCACATCCACCGGCAAGCTCGAGCTCTGGTCCAAGTGCTACGAGGGATGGGGACTTGACCCTCTTCCCTACTTTGAGGAACCGCCGGAGAGCCCGGTCAGAACCCCCGAGCTCTGGGAGGAGTATCCTCTTATCCTGGTCAGTGGCGCCCGCTCGTCGGTCTTTTTCCACAGCGAGCACCGCATGATTCCCTGGCTGCGCGAGCTTGACCCCCACCCGGTCGTGGAGATCAACCCACAGACTGCCCGGGAGCTAAACATTGAGGATGGTGAATGGGTGTATATCGAGAGCAAGCGGGGGCAAGTGAAAAGAAAAGCCAAGGTTACTCCCATCGTCCCTCCCTGGCTGGTTATGGCTCCTCACGGCTGGTGGTTACCGGAGACTCAAGGAACGGAGCCTTATCTCTTCGGCATCTGGGATTACAACATCAATCAGTTGATTCCCACCGGATGCCAGAGCCAATCCGGGTACGGAGGTGGTGCTTACAAGACAATGCTATGCAGGATAACCAAGATCAAAGAGGGGAGGGAGTAAGGATGCCTCGAATGGGATTACTTATTGACTATGAGTACTGCACAGGCTGCCACACCTGTGAAGTAGCTTGCAAGCAGGAGCACAACCACCCTGCGGGGGAATGGGGTATCAAGGTCAATGAGAACATAGTGGTGAGATCCCAGAAGGTTACCATTGACTATATTCCGTTTCCGACGGAGTGTTGTGACCTCTGCGGCCACAGAACTAGCCAGGGGCTTCTACCCGCTTGTGTGAAGCACTGCCAGGCTAACTGCATGATGTACGGCACCATTGCAGAGCTATCCAAGGTCATGGAGAATAAGCCAAAGACTGTCCTATTTGCCCCTAGATGAGCATGGAGGTGCTTCGCTCGAAGTGTATTGATGAGGAGGAAACTGAATAATTGTGGTCGAGTTAAGGAAAGCCCTAAAGGGTTTTCTGTTTGGTAAGGGGTAACAGATCAATGAAGAAGAAAACCTATCCGTTGGAATATGCCGGTGTGAAGCAAAAATACGCAACTTGCGTTGTTGTGGGTGACCTAGTTTTCTGCTCCGGTATGACTGGCCGGACTCCAGAAACAGGCGACGTCTCATCAGATAATGTAGCGGAGCAAACGGTGGTGGCTCTGGACCGAGTTAGGAAGGCTCTGGAGCAGACAGGTAGTTCCATGGAGAATATCGTCAAGACGGTTATCTACCTGAAGGAAATAAAGGACTATCAGTCCGTGCGCGATGCGGAGTTTGAGTACTATGGAAAACATTGTCCTCTCTTGGTGGAAGAGCCGCCTGCCAGTACCGTAGTTCAGGTTGTCTCTCTCGCCAGACCAAGGGTGCTAGTGGAGGTAGATGTGGTGGCTGTCATCCCTCGGGAAGAAGGAATTATCAGTGAATGATCTTGGGAGCTATTGTCGTGACGGAGTCCTTATGCCACAGGCATGGCTGCAGATGTGGCGTATGTTGATGCCGATCCAGCCGGGCATTTTTGAACAATACAAGAGAGGAGGATAATTCATGTCGGAGCAAGTCTTCACAAACTGCACCGTCGGTGGGCCAATCTCTGTTTATGTTAAAGATGGCAGAATTGTCAGAGTCCGTCCTATCGTAATAGACGAAGAGGATTTCAAACCCTGGACTATCGAAGCGAAAGGCAAGAAATTTTCGCCACCGAGGCAGGTGAAACTGGCATCTTATGTTAATACTGAAAGAACCAGGGTGTATTCCGATGAGCGGGCCAAATACCCGATGAAGAGAGTTGACTTTGATCCCAGAAGTGGTAATAGAAATACCGAGAATAGGGGCAAGTCAGCTTATGTGCGCATTAGTTGGGATGAGGCTCTGGATATTGTTGCTGCCGAAATGAAACGCATAGTACAGGATTATGGCCCTGAGGCCATTACCGGCATTGTTTCATCCCATCATAACTGGGGGACGGTGAATTACAAGATGGGTCCCTTTTCTCGTTTTATGAACAGACTTGGTTTTACCTTCATATTTGATAATCCAGATAGCTGGGAGGGTTTTCACTGGGGTGCAGTGCATGCCTATGGCTTCTACTGGAGACTGGGCTGCGCTGAGCCATATGATCTGCTTGAAGATACATTGAAAAATGCTGAGATGGTAGTGTATTGGTCAAGTGATCCATATGCGAGCTGGGGAACATATTGCGGTGGCGAGTCACAGATATGGAGGCTCTGGACAAGGGAAGCAGGTATCAAGCAGGTGTTTATAGATCCATTCTGCAATCACACTGCGGCAACTATTGGAGATCGATGGATTGCTCCCAAAGTTGGGACTGATTCAGCGTTGGCTCTGGCTATTGCTTATGTTTGGTTGAATGACAACACATATGATAAGGAGTATCTGGAAACACATACTATAGGCTTTGAACACTTCAGGGATTATGTGTTGGGCAAAGAGGATAACAAACCCAAGACACCGAAGTGGGCTGAGAAAATCTGTGGTGTTCCGGCACGGCATATTACGGCATTAGCCAGGGAATGGGCATCAAAGAGGACAGTACTTTCCTGCGGAGTGCGGGCTGGGTTCGGTGGTGCAATCCGCCTCGCATACGGTCATGAATGGGCGCGCCTCGCGGTATTTCTCCAGGCTATGCAGGGTTTAGGCAAGCCGGGGGTCAGCATGTGGGGGAGTGGCATGGGAGCACCTTTCAATGCCAATTTCTTCTTCCCGGGTTATGCAGATACTGATGGCAAATTATCCACGACCGCAGCTGCCGATAAGAAGATTCATAATCCTGTGCAGCAACGCCTTTATCGTTTGTTGTTCCCTGAAGCAATTTTGAACCCGCCTATAGAGTGGAGGGGTGAGGGTTTCTGTGGCAATTCGATTGAGCAACAGTTCAAGTCGTATAAATATCCGTTGCCAGGAAAATCAGAAGTAAAAATGTTCTATCGCTATGGAGGTTCATTTATCGGTACCATGACCGAAACTAATAGATGGGTGATGGCATACCAGAGCCCCAAATTAGAATTTGTTGTTAACCAGGATTGCTGGTGGGGAAGTGAGACCAGGTTTGCTGATATTATCCTGCCGGCGTGCACAAATCTGGAGCGGGACGATATTGCTGAATTTGGCAACCCCGGTGGCTACTCAGCGCATGGCAGTAGCGGCTGCAATCATAGAATCATAGTCCGTCAGAAGAAATGCATTGAGCCGCTTTTTGAATCTAAGTCCGACTACGATATATTCACTCTCCTTGCAGAGAGGCTTGGTTTCAAAGATGATTTTACCGATGGAGGCAAGACGACGCTGGACTGGGTCAAGAGGTATTTCGAAATATCCGACCTGCCCAAGCATATCTCATGGGAAGCATTCAATAGTAAGGGCTATTATGTGGTACCGGTGCCTGACAATTATAAATCCACTCCGTCATTGCGCTGGTTCTACGAGGGCAGAACCTGTGATACACCTGACTATCTGAATCCCAAGAGGAATACGGAAAAGGGCAAGGAGCTGGGTACCTATAGCGGTAAGATAGAGTTTGTTTCCCAGAGCTTGACACAGCATTTGCCTGATGATAAGGAACGGCCTCCAATGCCCAGATATATTCCGAGCTGGGAAGGACCAAATTCCCCGCTTGCCAGGAAATATCCATTGCAGCTATTGTCACCACATCCCAGGTACTCCTTCCATACCCATTATGATACCCATAGCCCGTGGTTAGGAGAAATACCCGGGCATCGAATTGAAAAAGATGGTTACAGTTATTGGGTAGCCAGAATACATCCGCGCGATGCTGAACCTCGAGGTATAAAGCAGGGTGATATTGTCAAGTTGTATAATGATCGTGGAGCCGTACTGTGCATAGCTCAGGTAACCGAGCGCTGTAAGCCAGGTGTTGTCCACAGCTACTGTTCATCAATTAAATATGATCCCATGGAACCGGGAAAAGCTTATTCTATTGATAAGGGTGGCTGTGTTAACTTACTTACTTCGGCGCGTATGCTGTCTAAGAATGCTCCGGGAATGGCACCTAACTCTTGCTTGATAGAAATTAACAAGTGGGAGGCGTAGTATAAAATGGTCAAGAAATATGGAATGATAGTGGATATCACCAGATGTAACGGCTGCTATAACTGTTTTCTAGCATGCCGGGACGAATTTTGCGGTAATGACTATCCAGGGTATTCTGTTGCACAACCGTTTAGTGGACAGTTCTGGGTGAAAGTGATTGAGAAAGAGCGTGGACAGTATCCAAAGGTTAAAGTCGCCTATACCGTTATACCCTGTATGCAGTGCGAGAAGCCCAGTTGCGTTGATGTGTCGTCGAATAAAGCAGTTTATCAGAGGCTGGACGGCATAGTGATTATAGACCCAGAAAAAGCAAAAGGGCAGAAGCAGATAGTGAATGCCTGTCCCTACCGGGTCATATACTGGAATGAGGAGAAAAACATTCCCCAGAAGTGTACCTTTTGCGCCCACCTGCTGGATCAAGGCTGGAAGGAGCCGAGATGTGTAGAATCCTGCCCTACAAAGGCGCTCGTTTTTGGTGACCTCAATGATCCTGATAGCGAGATATCGAGAATAATAGCCACTGCGAAAGGCAAGCTGGAGGTTTTGCATCCTGAATACGGACTGATGCCAAAAGTTCAATATATTGGAATACCCAAGAGGTTTGTTGCTGGAGAAGTTGTTTTCCGAGATAAGAAAGATGAATGTGCTGCGGGTGTGAAGGTGACGTTGTCCAGCAAAGGTAATGCAGACAAAGTAACAAAGACAGATAATTATGGGGATTTTGAGTTTGAGGGATTGGATGCGGATAAAGATTATACGGTCTCGATTGAACATAGTGGCTACAGTGCTAAGAAGGTAAAGGTTAAGACCAACATCGATACCTATTTAGGTGAGATATTACTAGGCAAAATAGCGGTAAAAAATAAATAGCACTTTACTTGTTGATTAAAGAAGAGCAATATTTTTTATAGCCATTTTGGAACAAGGAATTTGCAAGCTTTAATTTCTATCTCATTCAGTCTATGAGCTTGATTGCTTCGTGACTAAATGAAGCAAGGAGGAGGCTTTAAGGCCCGTAGAATTATTGTTTCATACTGAGTGTTGTATTTTGTTGAGGAAATAAGCAACAAAGGAGGAAATAAATGGCTCAAAAGTTCTATGATCTGACTCAACCCTTCTATTCTGGCGTCCCGCTCTGGCCTTGGCCTGTAATGTATGATACTGAGGTCACCAGAGTCACCTTCCCCGAGTACGCCACCTTCCCCGGCGATCCAAAAAGAGGACGCGTTAACAAGATGACCACTGTTATCAAGACCAAAATGCATGCTTCCACCCACATGGATGCCCCATTGCACGTTCTCGAGGGCGGTTTGAGCGTTGATAAAATACCCCTGTCAAGCTGCTATGGAGAAGGCGTTGTCGTCGACATGAGATACCTTAAAAAGTGGGATGTCATTGGCAAGAAAGACCTGGATAATGCCAAACCCAAGATTAAGAAAGGCGATTTCGTCGTCATCAACACAGGTTGGCATAAATATTTCCCCACCTATGGTTATATTTTCTTCAATCATTTCCCTGGCAACTATACTGAAGCGGCAGACTGGTTTGTTGAACATGAAATTAAGGCCCTAGCTGTTGATGGTGGCGCTACTGATCATCCTTGCGCCCATACTCCGCTTCACAAGTGGAACCCCAACTTAAGGGATGAGTATATGGCGG
>JAOUFZ010000187.1 GCA_029857995.1 Dehalococcoidia bacterium | reverse complement strand
AGCCAGTGCGGCAGCGCCGATGTTCTGGAGGCGCTGGGGGTAATGATTGAGCTCGGGGCTGAGGCTGTCGCTCAATGCGTTGAAACAGTTGGCATTGGATTCATGTTCGCTCCCAACTTTCACCCAGCGATGAAATACGCCGCTGCCCCCCGACGCGAAATCGGAATTCGTACGGTGTTTAATATTCTGGGCCCCCTTACCAATCCTGCCAAAGTCAAGCTTCAGGTCATCGGTGTACCCTCTAAGGAACTTGGAGATAAGATTGCCTCTGTTCTCCACCGGCTGGGCACAGAGCATTCCCTGGTAGTACACGGCACAGATGGCATGGATGAGATTTCCATCAGTGGGAAATCTCTGGTGTGGGATGTCAATCAGCATAGAGTATCGCCACCTTACGAAATTTTCCCCGAGGATTTGGGGTTTATGAAGGGCAGCATGACCCAGATTAGGGGAGGAACAGCCCGGCAAAATGCCAGGACACTGCGCGGCATATTAAGCGGAGAGGTAGGAGTCAGACGGAACATAGTCATCATGAATGCTGCTGCCGCCCTGGTGGCTGGCAACAAGGCATCAGACCTGAAGGAGGGTGTTTGTATTGCTGAAAAGACCATCGACGGCGGAAAAGCTCTGGATAAACTCGACGAGCTAATAAAGCTCAGCCAGAGGTTGAGCAAGGAGCAGGTAGTAGCCGGGGGTCAGTAGTCACTATTTGGCTGGAAAAGGGAAATGTTGGATAAAATCGTTGCCCAAAAAAGGGAAGAGGTGGAGCAAAGAAAGAAGGTCGCGCCCACAACTTATTTGCAGGAGCGCATTGCCCGCCAGAAGCCGGCGCTCGACCTCGCCCCGGCTCTCAAGGGCGACCACATCCGGCTGATTGCCGAGGTGAAGCAAGCATCTCCATCACGGGGGGTGCTAAGTCCCAACTTCAACCCCACAAAACTAGCCCGGACCTATGCGGAAGGCGGTGCTGCTGCTATTTCAGTGCTCACTGAGGCAAATTATTTTATGGGCAGCAATGAACATCTGGCAGCAATCAGAGAAGTGGTTGCGCTTCCATTGCTGAGAAAGGATTTCATCTTCGACCCTTACCAAGTATATGAGTCCCGTGCCTACGGCGCTGATGCTTTATTGCTAATCACAGCCATTCTAAGCCAGGGACAGCTTAAGGACCTAGTCTCGCTGAGTCACAGCATTGGTTTAAAGTGTCTGGTTGAAGTGCACAATGGAGACGAGGTGGAAAGAGCAGTTCTCAGCGAAGCAGAAATCATTGGGATTAATAATCGAGACCTCAACACTTTTACCGTTGATATCAATACCACCCGCCGCTTACGACCGCTTGTCCCTAAAGAGAAAATCGTAGTTAGCGAGAGCGGCATCAAAAGCCAGAAGGATATGGAAAAGCTCGGGAAATGGGGTGTTCATGCTGTACTTGTTGGCGAGGCTCTGGTTACTGCTGATAATATCCGGGCCAAGATGAAGGAATTGTCATCATGACTCGTATCAAGATTTGCGGGATTAGAGATAAGACCCATGCTTTGGCAGCGGTTCAAGCTGGTGCCGATTTCATCGGGTTAGTGTTCGCTCCCAGCCAACGACAGGTAAGTCCTGCCCTGGCACGTGAGATAGCCAGTGCCGTCAAGAAAAGCAGCGATGCCACAAAAATGGTCGGCGTCTTTGTCAATGCATCGAGTTCCCAAGTAAACGAGCTCGCCGATTTCTGCACTCTAGATTGGGTCCAGCTAAGTGGCGATGAATCCTGGGAGTATTGCCGCAAGGTTGTTCGACCAGTTATCAAGGCAATTCGAATAGACCGGCAATCCCCCGCGGAACTCAATGCCGACTTGTCTAGTGGAAGTAGATTACTTCCCGCACAAGGGTTTATCACCCTTCTGGACTCCCGGGTTGAAGGCAAATATGGCGGAACAGGAGAAAGCTTCAACTGGAACCTGGTTCAAAAGGTTGCTAAGGGATTTCCGGTCATTGTTGCCGGTGGGCTCAACGCGAGGAATGTATCCAGGTTAATTGAGAGAGTGGCACCCTGGGGAGTGGATGTCTCCTCCGGGGTAGAGACGGGAGGAGTCAAGGACACGTCCAAAATAGAAGCATTCATTGGAGCAGTAAGGAAAGCCGATGAAAAAAGATAAGCAGCTACCCGATTCCCGTGGCTATTTCGGACAGTTCGGTGGCAGGTTTGTGCCCGAAACCCTTATGCCGGCTTTAGACGAACTAGAGGAAGCTTACGAAGAAGCAAAGCGTGATCCATCCTTCTGGGCTGAATTCGATTCCCTGTCCCATGACTATTCAGGAAGACCGACACCACTTTATTTCGCTGAAAGGCTCACCAAGCGTTGCGGGGGGGCGCAAATTTTCCTTAAAAGGGAGGACCTCCTTCATACCGGAGCCCACAAGATAAACAATGCTCTGGGGCAGGGTCTCCTGGCCAGGAGGATGAAAAAACGAAGGATTATCGCTGAGACTGGCGCTGGACAGCATGGCGTAGCCGCTGCCACCATATGTGCCAAGTTGGGGCTGGATTGTGTTGTCTATATGGGCGAGGAAGATATTCAGCGTCAAGCCCTCAATGTCTTCCGCATGAAGCTGCTGGGGACCGAGCTACGCCCTGTTTCTTCGGGCACGAAAACGTTGAAAGATGCCATCAATGAGGCAATTAGAGATTGGGTGACTAACGTAAGAAATACCTATTACCTTCTGGGGTCAGTTGTAGGTCCTCATCCCTATCCGGTAATGGTGCGCGATTTCCAATCGGTCATAGGCAAAGAAGCCAGAGAACAGATTTTAGCTCAGTGTGGTCGCCTGCCCGACTATGTCGT
>JAOUFZ010000185.1 GCA_029857995.1 Dehalococcoidia bacterium | reverse complement strand
AACTCTTCAGCAACTCTTCATGAGCATATCTACCAGTAATCACATCTCTGTCCCAGCGAAGCAATCTGGCTTCGGGGAAGAAATGCTTCACCTCATCTTCTATCCTCTGCGTGCCAATGCCCAGAAACCTGAGATTGTGCCGGGAACATCGGGAGCAGCTCTGAGGGACTGGAACAGAATAACGACAACGATGGCAAATCAGCTTTCTCTCCACTGAATGGTAAGTCAGGGCTACGGAGCAGCGAGGACAGCGAAAGACAAAGCCGCAGCTCCGACAGCGAACAAAGGTAGCTGTGCCCCGACGGTTAAGAAAGAGGATTATCTGCTCGCCCTGCACCAGAGCACCTTTCATGGCAGCTAATAAGGAACGACTGAACAAGCTTGTGTTTCCGGCTTTGAGTTCCTCCCTTAAATCCACTACGGTGACCTCAGGGAGAGGCGAATAACCACGAGGAGTAATTCTCTCCTTTAGCTCCACGAGCTGATATTCGCCCTGCTGTGCTTTATGAAAACTGCCGATGTCAGGGGTGGCACTGCCCAGTATGACAACAGCGCCACTAAGGTGAGCCAGCTCAATGGCTACGTCCCGGGCATGATAGCGAGGCGACTTATCTTCTTGTTTATATGTCCACTCATGCTCTTCATCAATGATGATAAGACCAAGGTCGGGCAAGGGGGCAAATAAAGCGCTCCTTGGTCCGATGATAACATCGCACTTCCTTTCTCGTATCCATTGCCATTCGTCGAACTGCTCTCCCAAGGAAAGACCACTATGCAGCACTGCCACACGGCCGGAGAAGCGATTAGCGAATCTTTCTACTGTTTGCTGGGTCAAAGCGATTTCAGGGATAAGACAGATGCCTCTCTTGCCGGCGGCAGTAACCTGAGCGAAAGCCCGCAGGTAAATCTCAGTTTTGCCGCTACCAGTAACGCCGAAAAGGAGAAAGACTGGCGGTCTGTCAGGTTGCCCCGCTCCATTTACAATGACATCCTCGATTGATTCCCAGGCAGCTTGTTGAGATGAGGTAAGAACCGGAGGTGGCGAAGGCGTCAAGCTAAGATGAGCCAGGGGGTCACGTCTTACCCTGAGTCTTTCCACTGAGACCAAATGGTGGCTTTCCAGGGCTTTGATGGCAGCAGGAGAGTAATTGAGGTGTTTCCTTACTTCGGCAACTGGAATAGGCTTGGTCTGCCCGGTCAGAAGCTCTAAGAGTTCGACCTGTCTATAAGCTCTAGACTTATTCAGGCGAGCCTTTGCTACTTCAATTTCCTGTCTATCGGCTGTCAGCTTAACATAAGGAAGTGTTTTGGGCTTCATCCTTGCCGGCTCCAATTCCAGAGTCCCTGTAATCAATTGACGGTCTAGCAACTGGTCGGTGATCTGCCTGGCTTTTCTTTTGCCAATTGCTTTCTCCAGCTCAGGCAAGCTTGTCTTCATCCTCCCGCTAATAATATGAAGGATTTGCCTTTGCTCCGGTGTTAGGGGCAAATCCGCTTGGGAATCTGTTACCTGAAAGCAAGCAATAGCTCGCCTCTCAAATCCCGGAGGCAGCATTAAAGACAGGGCATCAAACAGGGGGGCAAAGTAGTGTTCGCTTATCCACTGGGCAAGCTTCAGTTGTGTCGGGGAAAGTGGAGGTGAATCAGTGATGATGCCAGCTATTTCCTTAGTCTCTTCAACTGCTGGCTTTCCTGATAGTTGGAGCACAATCCCCTGAACGATTCGAGAGCCAAAGGGCACCCATACTGCTTGCCCGACATTGATATTGAGCCCCGGCGGTATGGCATAGCAAAAGGTTGACCGGCTCCCCGGTGAATTGACTGCCACCCCGGCGTAGTTCATCCAGAGGACTGTTCTTCTTTACGAGGTTCTTCCTCTTGAGGCATGGCTTGCTCCAGTGTTCTCTCTCGCCTTTCCTTAAGTCGAGCCTGTTTAACGCTGAGCCTGCGCATATAATAGAGTTTAGCTCTATGCACCTGCCCATGCCTGAGCACCAGCACATTTTGCACATAAGGGGATTGGAAAGGAAAGGTACGTTCCACTCCGATGCCGTAAGATACTCTCCTCACCGTAAAGCTTCCACCAGCAACACCCTTCCTCATTTTAATCACCATTCCCTGGAAGTGTTGCAGTCGCTCTTTATCCCCTTCCATAGCCTTCAAACTAACCTTGACCGTATCGCCAGGGGAAATTTGAGGAATATTGGGGTTCACTTTGGGCTTAACAAATTCTCTAACATCCATTTTCTTTCCTCTTCGCAGATATTGCCCTTCTCCAAAAGATCAGGGCGTCGCTCTGCCGTTCGCAAGATAGCCTGACGGCGTCGCCATTGAGCAATTTCGCCGTGATTTCCTGAAAGCAAAACCGATGGTACTGACCATCCTCGATATACCTGAGGTCTGGTATATTGGGGATATTCTAGAAGCCCGTTGCTATGAGAATCAGTGCTGGCGGAATCCTGTGAGCCAAGCACCCCCGGTATGAGCCTAACGATAGCATCCACCACAACCAGGGCAGCTAATTCACCCCCACTAAGCACATAATCCCCAATGCTGATTTGATCAGTAGCTAAGTGCTCACACACTCTCTCGTCTAAACCTTCGTAGTGACCACAAATTAACATCAGATGAGGGTGGAGGGCTAATTCTTGAGCCACAGATTGAGAAAAAAGCCTGCCCTGC
The DNA here is from genome assembly GCA_029857995.1 of Dehalococcoidia bacterium. Lineage (GTDB taxonomy): Bacteria > Chloroflexota > Dehalococcoidia > GIF9 > AB-539-J10 > RBG-13-51-36. The sequence goes on along the minus strand of JAOUFZ010000185.1, from coordinate 168 downwards.
GGGGTAAGCAATATGACAGGTACCTCACTTACACCGAGCTGTTGTTTTATCGCCTCCACTGCCTCAAAGACGGGCTCGGGCTTGAGTACCATACCAGGCCCACCGCCGTAAGGACAATCATCCGCAGTATGATGTTTATCACGGGTGTAGTCGCGAATATCGTGAATC
>JAOUFZ010000186.1 GCA_029857995.1 Dehalococcoidia bacterium | reverse complement strand
GATTTTGCCTGACGGCGATGATGGTGCCATCAGGAAGACGGGACAGGATTTCTACACCTGGCTTGGCCTCTTCGATGATCGGGGCTCGAATGAAAACAGCATGGAATGGCTCCTCGCCCACAAGCGGTATCTCCAAGTCTGCCTCAAAGCTATCAACCTGGCTGCCAAAGGCGTTGCGCCTCACCTTCGTATCCATGAGACCCAGAGTCTCCATTTCATGATTGGAAACATCTTTGGCAAGCAAAATCATCCCAGCACAGGTCCCCCAAATAGGTAAACCGTACCGAGCCATCTCCCTTGTAGGTTGAAGCAATTGAAAACTCTCCATGAGCCTCAGCATGGTAGTGCTTTCCCCACCGGGGATAATAAGCCCATCCAGTGCATTGAGCTCATGGGGCAGGCGAATTGGAGGGGCATCCACACCCAATTGTTGCAGGATGCCAATATGTTCTATGAATGTTCCCTGTAGAGCAAGAACCCCCACCCTCATATCTTGTCGATTTCCTGAACCGATTCTCGATGGCTGAATTCGTGCTTCAAATGCGGACTCAAAAGAATCCCTTGGGCCAAGGCCCATAATACACCAAGCGGCGCTACTAGGCAAGCTCTTATTACACTTGACAAGCGTGATTTCACTCTGGTATTGTGGAAAACAGTTTCCTATTACCCAGAATACCAGAGTGTTGCCGTGGGTTTCGAAACACAGGACGTAGAAAGAAAGACGGTCGCCATACTCAGAATCCTGGGCCAATCCAGCGAGCCTGTTGGCGCTAGAGTCATTTCTCATAAGCTAAGGCGACATGGCATCGAGCTAACAGAACGTGCTGTCCGGTACCACTTAAAGCTGATGGATGAACGTGGATTCACAGAGAGTGTCGGAAGGGACGGAAGGTTAATCACACAGCTGGGCCTCGAAGAATTAGAAAGTGCTCTGGTCAGTGATAAGGTTGGTTTTGTAGCATCCAAGATTGAGCTTCTGGCCTATCAAACAGAGTTCCACCTACACAAGCGCCAGGGCAAAGTCCCTGTCAATATCTCGTTTTTCCCTGAGAGACAACTCAAGAAAGCAATCGAAGTCATGAAGGCAGTCTTCCAAGCCGGGATCTGTGTTAGTGAGCTTATAGCTATAGGCCGCCACGGTGAAAGATTGGGGGGGATGATTGTGCCCCAAGGCAAAATAGGCCTGGCCACCGTTTGTAGCATTATGATTAATGGTGCCTTGCTTAAAGCAGGGGTCCCAATGGATTCCAAGTTTGGTGGCATCCTTCAGATTAAGAACAATAAGCCTTTGCGTTTTGTGGAGCTTATTCAGTATTCGGGCTCGTCTCTGGATCCTTCAGAGATATACATTACCAGTAGGATGACCAGCGTTGGTCAAGTGGTTAGAGAAGGGCAAGGAAGGATTTTGGCCAATTTCCGGGAGATACCAGCTATGTGCCAACCCGTAGCAGAGAAGGTCATCGCCGGCCTAAAAAAAGCTCATCTGGGTGGAGTGCTTGTGATGGGCGAGGTAAGCAAATCTGTATGTGGAGTTCCCGTAGAAGTAAATAAGGTGGGCATGATACTCACAGGTGGACTTAACCCTGTGGCTGCTGCTGTTGAATCCGGTATAGAAGTAGAAAACCGTGCCATGACTGCTATCATGGAATATGAAGACTTGATCAGATTCTCGGACCTGTGAGATGAACATAGTGAGGATCATACCTTGTTTGGATGTGAAGGATGGCAGGGTAGTCAAGGGAATAAACTTCGAGAATCTTCGAGATGCCCGAGACCCTGTAGAGGCAGCGGAAGCTTATTGTCGTCAAGGCGCTGATGAACTGGTATTCCTTGATATCTTCGCCACCGTAGAGAATAGAAAGACGCGTTTTGAATGGGTGAAGAGGGTCTGTGAGGTAGTTACAGTTCCCTTTGCCGTGGGAGGGGGCATCGCTAACCTTGAAGACATGCAGACTTTATTTGACGTCGGAGTGAGCAAGGTGTCGATGAACACGGCTGCGGTTAGAAATCCTGAGCTCATAAAAGCATCTTCTAACAAGTTTGGCAAGGAGAAGCTCGTTATCGCCATAGATGGGAGGAAAAATCCACATGGAAGTGGTCTTCCTCGATTAGAGGTCGTAATCAAGAGTGGCAACGAATCTACAGGACTGGATATCGTTGACTGGGCAAAGAGAGTGGAGAAACTAGGAGCAGGGGAGATTCTCTTGACCAGCAAAGATGCTGATGGCACCAAGGAAGGATATGACCTGGAGATGACTAAAGCCGTGGCCGAAGCCGTGAGAATTCCAGTTATTGCTTCGGGTGGAGCAGGAAAGTTGAAAGATTTCTACGAAGGGGTAGCGATCGGCAAGGCTTCGGCTGTCCTTGCGGCTTCCGTGTTTCACTTCGGTGAGATCTCTATTAGAGAACTGAAGGAGTATCTCAAAGCCAAGGGACTGACTGTAAGGATGTAATCCGCTTCAGTCGAATTTTAGACGAATCAGGAAATCAACAAGAAAGGAGATCAGAACCGTGAACCTAAGGCGACCAAATGCCAATGAAGCAACAGAAACCGCTAATCGCTCGCGGAGCGTCGTCCCTATGTCCGGGATTTGCACAACATGCCTTGACGGGTGTGCTGGACGTTGCGAGGCTTGGTTAGCTTCTTTTCGAGGTCGAGAGGTTATCTATCCGGGACCTTATGGGGAGACAACCGCCGGTGCTGACAAGAACTATCCAGTCGATTATTCCCATCTCAATGTCCAAGGATATGCAATTGGAGCAAAGGGATTGCCCAAAGGAATTGAAGCTGGCCCTGATACGGCGCTCTTCCCCAATGTTGATACTGAGACAGAATACGGTTGGGGCAAA
>JAOUFZ010000184.1 GCA_029857995.1 Dehalococcoidia bacterium | reverse complement strand
TCATCAGCGGCGGCAATAGCAGTAGAACGCAGCCTACGCGGAGCTAATTTCTTGATGACCCTGATTGCGAAGGAAATCAGTCTATTTGGAACACGTTTATCCAGGAAGTTGAGGCCAAAGAGCAGCAGCCTATCAGGAGCGTATTTATCTACTACTTTCACAAAAAGAGAGAATCCCTTCTTTGCGAGGGACCTAACTACAGAATCAAGCTTCGGCTTGTGTTGCTGTGGTGTCTTGTCCTCTGCCATGTCCTCTCTCCCAGATACTGTAATTCTTATCATGTTTCAGTACTATTTGTCAAACATAATATCATAATATCCTGTCTGCACTGATTGACATATTGGAGGGGCTGGGGTAAAATGCATTGTTTTGATATGGCTGATGTAAAGCTTGGTTCAGGCGAGAGTTTCGAGGGGCTGCTGCGAAGATTTAATAGACAGGTGCAGCAAGACCGCATTTTGGCTGAAGTTCGCCGCCGCAAGCACTTTGAGAAACCTAGCGAAGAGAAGAGAAAGAAAGCGGCAGTGAAAAGGCGGAAGAGCTTTAGATAATTATCCCTGAAACAGTTCAGTTTTCATAGCATCCGCGATTTGTTCATTGATATCCGCGAGGTCACCGTGGAAAAGAGGATGGAACTTCCATGAGTCCTGGTAATCAAGAAATAACGCTTAAGGATAAGATTCAGGAAGCCTTGAAGGGGGCAGTTAAGCGGCAACAAACAGTGGAAGTCTCTACGTTAAGGTTGCTGTTATCTGAGGTAAAGTATGCTGAGATTGCACAGCAAAAGCCCGCCGACGATAGCAAAGTGCTTGATGTCATTGCTAAGGAAGTAAAACGTCGTCGGGAGAGCATCGAAGCCTTCAAGAAGGGGAATCGTGGCGATTTGGTGGCGCAGGAAGAAGCGGAACTGGCTATCCTTATGAGCTACCTTCCTAAGCAGATGAGCCGTGAAGAAGTCGTCGCGGTGGCACGGCAAGCGATGGATGCGGTTGGAGCTAGGGGCCCGAGTGACAAAGGCAAAGTCATGGCTCAGCTTATGCCTCAGCTAAAAGGTAAAGCTGATGGCAGAGAAGTCAGCGAGATAGTCTCAGAGTTGCTCGCTGCGCGCTAAGCTCAGAAGGCGAGCGATGTTTTTGAATCATGGCGTGACGGCGGTGAAGAAGCACCGCCATTCCTTTTTGTGGCATGAAATTTGGAGCCGTCATTTTTCCTAGCAATTGGGCTGATTGACATTGCTATCCTCATAAATCGGGACAAAAGGGAGTGAGTTTTGGTGTTGGAATTTGGAATCTTGAATTTGTTTAGAGCTTAGAACTTGAGATTTAGCTGAATGGAAGTTTCCCCATTTCGAGGTATACGCTACAACCAGAGCACAGTTGGTGATCTAGCTCGGGTTATCTGTCCTCCCTACGATGTTATCAGTCCTGAACAACAGCGAGTCTACTACAAAAAGAGCGATTACAACGCCATTCGCCTGGAATTCCCTGAGCCGACAACTGATAGATATGAAAGAGCAGCAATGACATTTCAGCAATGGTTGAAGCAGGGTGTTCTTGAGTATGACAGCGTATCTGCCTTCTATTTACATGAGCATCAATTCAAGTACTCCGGCAAGAAGATGGTAAGGCGTGGGGTAATAGCTCGCGTTAAGCTCGAACCCTGGGGCAGTGGTATATTCCCTCACGAAGAGACATCTTCTAAGGCAAAAAGCGACCGTTTGCAGTTAATGCGAGCTTGCCGAGCTAACTTCAGCCCATTGTTTTGTCTCTACCAGGATTCTGAGCAGAAAATTGCTCCGACACTATACCGTGTAGCACAGGAAAAACCGCTCATATCATTGCGAGCGGAGCGAGGCAATTTCCCTGACTCTGACGAAGCCCATAGTCTATGGGCGGTAACCGACCCGGAAATTAAGCGAGAGCTAAGTGAGCTTCTATCCTCTCAGCCGATTTACATTGCTGATGGTCATCATCGCTATGAAACGGCGTTGACTTACCAACAAGAAAGAACAGAGGAGCAATCTCCAACCGGGAAAGGGGCCTTCAACTATGTGATGATGGAGTTAGTCGAGTTTTCTGACCCCGGAGTAATTGTTCTACCTCTGCACAGGCTAGTGCGTGGCATATTGCCTTCAAGCTTGATGAGCTTGGGAGATCGGCTCAAAGACTTCTTTACCGTCGAGTCCGTTGCACTGAGAACTGGGAGCTGGCAGCTACCAGTTGACAGCTATTTGGGAATCTTGGGTTTGCAGCCAGGCTCATTGGTCGTGTTGAAGAAACGCCAGGATGTTTCCCTTGAGGCGATGATGCCGGGTAACCGGTCCCAGGTTTATCGGGAGTTCGGCGTTAGCATTCTTAATCATATTGTTTTGGACTCCATCCTGAGCGGAGTGAAGGATACAAAGATTGCTTATACCGTGGATGTGGAGGAAGCCCACCAGCAGATAAGAGAGGGGCAGTATCAGTTGGCCTTCCTCTTACATCCTCCCCAGCCGGGGATGGTCAAGGCTGTTGCCGATGCCCAAGACAGGATGCCACGCAAATCGACTTACTTTTATCCCAAGCTCCCCGCTGGTTTGGTCATAAATCCCCTGGACTGAGTGAGGTTGTAGGAAAGACCAGTTATAGTTTTACTACTTTGGCGCTGTAAACACCAGGAAGGGCGCTTATCTCCTGCAAGTCCTCTTCACCCAGCAGCTCATCCAAAGCCAAGATCATGAGGGCCTTCCCTCGGGGTTGAAGCCGGGACAGGTGCATGGAGCTAATGTTGATATCGGCTTTGCCAGTGATATTACCGATGGCGCCAACAAGCCGGGGCCGATCGAGATGGTCGCAGAAGAGGAAATATCCGCCAGTGGGCACGATATCCATCCAAAAA
>JAOUFZ010000183.1 GCA_029857995.1 Dehalococcoidia bacterium | reverse complement strand
GAATAGTCTGCCATCCTGAGTGACAACTCTGAACAGCCTTTTGCCCGGTTCCTGCCAGGCTTTTTCTACTGACTTTACTCCCAGTTCACTTTCTTGCCAGACGAAAGACCGTGGTTATTCGGCATAGAGATAGCCTGAATAACATTTCACACTTGTGTCCATAGTCTGCCACCGGCATATCTCGACGTAGTTGACATAATAATCATGCCCGATAGTCTAGTTTGTCCGGTCAGGATAGGATCAGGAATAAGGCATCTTGAATGTTAGGTGTTGGTCTCATTGTAACACAGTCCAAATAGTTTGCCATTCTCAGAAACAACTCTGGAGCTTGCTGTGAAGTTGTGTTCTATCGATTGACAAACGTGACACACTCAAGTAGTATCAAATATGACGAGAGACGGGAGATGAAAAAGGATTTGCTGTCAATAGCTGACCTGAACCGTAAGGAGATTGAAGGTCTCATAGAGAAAGCCCGGCGTACGAAGAAGGAAGTGCCGATGCCTCTCCTTTCGGGGAGAACACTGGCGCTCCTTTTTGAGAAGCCCTCCTTGCGAACCCGGGTCAGTTTTGAGATGGCTATGTATCAACTGGGCGGACATAGCATCTACCTATCTCCGGAAGAGGTGGGCGTGGGCAAGCGAGAGGCAGTGGCTGACGTGGCGCAAGTGCTCAGTCGCTATGTCGACGCCATAGCCGCTCGCACATTTTCCCAGGAGACTTTGCGTATTCTCGCTGGCCATTCTTCCGTGCCCGTAATTAATGCCTTGTCCGATCTGGAACACCCCTGCCAGGCTCTTTCCGATCTTCTCACCATCTATGAGAAGAAAGGTAAGCTTGCTGGCTTGACTTTGGCATTCATTGGTGACGGCAATAATGTGGCCAATAGCTTGTTTCTCTGTGCCTGCCTGGTGGGCATGAATTTCCACTTTGCGTCTCCACGAGGCTATGAGATTAAGAATGGAGTTTTGAGTAAAGGAAGGAAATTTGCTGCTCTGAGTGGTAGCCGGATTCAGCTTACCAATGACCCTTACAAAGCAGCTAAAGGTGCTGATGTAATTTATACTGATGTATGGGTTAGCATGGGGCAGGAAATGGAAGCAAAGAAGCGTCGTCGTGCCTTTTCAGGCTATCAGGTGGATGATAAGCTACTAAGCTTGGCTAAGAAGGATGTTCTGTTTATGCATCCCTTGCCGGCCCACCACGGCGAGGAGATTTCCGTTGGGTTACTGGATGATCCCAGGTCAGCGGTATTTGACGAGGCAGAGAACAGGCTTCATCTGCAAAAGACATTATTAGTGAGGCTGCTGTCGAATCCCAAGGTGTCAGGCAGATGACCGGGCCCATCGTAGCCATTGTTGGTAGAACCAATGTGGGCAAGTCCGCCTTACTTAACCGCCTGGCAGGCAGGCGGATAGCTGTAGTTGCCGATCTGCCGGGTACCACCAGGGACCGTGTTTTTGCGTTTGTTTCCTGGCAAGGGCGGGAGCTGACTGTGGTTGACACAGGTGGCTGGCAAGGAGAGCCACAAGGGTCTTTGGAGAAAAAGGTCAGGCAACAAGTTGACGCAGCTATTGCTCAAGCAGATGTCATCATCTTTTTGGTAGATGTCAAAGACGGAGCTATTGCAGCTGATGAGGAAATTGCTGATGTGCTGCGCGCTGCTAATAAGCCTAGCATACTGACGGTAAACAAGGTAGATTCTGCCAAACAGGCAAATCAGGTGGCTGATTTCTATCGTCTAGGCATGGGGCAGCCTGTAGCCATCAGTGCTCACCATAATGTCGGGATAGATGATCTGATGAATGCTGTGTTAGCTTGCTTGCCCCCACAACCTGTCAGTATTGTCGAGCAGGCAGAAGCTAAAGTAGCCATCGTTGGGCGACCTAATGTCGGCAAGTCAACTTTATTAAATGCTCTCCTAGGTGATGAAAGGGCTATTGTCCATGAGTCTCCGGGGACAACTCGTGACTCGCTTGATGTGATAATGCGGTGGGATAATAAGGAAATCTTACTTGTCGATACCGCTGGGATTAAACGACGTGGAAGAGTGGATGCGGGGGTGGATTATTATAGTTTGCTTCGCGCCCTCCAGGCTATTAATCGCTGCGATGTTGCCTTATTGTTAATGGATGCCAGTGAATTTATTACTGCCCAGGATATGCATATCGCTGGCTATATTATTGAGGTTGGAAAGGGTATGGTGTTATTGGTAAACAAATGGGATCTTATTCCCCAAGAGCACAGACAGAGATTTAAACAAAGTTTGGAACGAAGAATGAGATTTGCCTCGTACACACCTATAATTTACCTCTCTGCCAAACTGGGGCAGGGAATAAAAAAGATTCTACCTCAAGCCTGGGAAATCCGGCAGGAAAGACAAAGGCAAATACCGCGAGCAAAAGTTGACGAGCTAGTCAAACAGGCGGTAAGTAGCTATCCCCCACCCCGGGCAGGTTCTAGACGATTGCATATTGCTCGAGCCTACCAAGATGAATCTCAAGCAGCGACTTTTATTCTCGAGGTCAATGATCCCAAGTCAGTTCATTTTTCTTATCGACGGTACCTGGAAAATAAGATTCGTCAGGGGTTTGGTTTTCGCGGCGTTCCTTTGAGATTGATTTTCACCAAAGCCACCCGTAAAATCAACAAAAGAATGGATGTGAGAGTATCATGATAGCTGAGTTTGTGGCTGTGGTAGTCATTGCTTATCTCCTTGGTTCGATTCCCTTTGGCCTGATAATAGGCAAGCTGAAAAGTGGCGTCGATATCAGAGAACATGGAAGCGGCAAGACCGGTGCCACTAACTTGATGAGAGTCTCAGGAACCAAGCTCGGTGTTTTAGCTCTGGTTCTTGATGTGATCAAGGCTACTGGGGCAGTCATG
>JAOUFZ010000027.1 GCA_029857995.1 Dehalococcoidia bacterium | reverse complement strand
CTTGATCTACTAGCGCTGCCACCTGCGCCAGGGTTAGGTCTTCAGGTCGGCCGAAGGTAGCCACGATATCAAATCCGGCCCAACTTACGAATCCTGCCTGCATCTCAGCGCAGATTACCTTCACTCCATCTACTGCCGCATCCTGCAATCTGTCTTTCACCTGTTCGCCATAAGCTAAGATAGCTTGCGCCCTTTCCGTGGCGTTCCCTGCATAATACGCAGCATTCTCCGGGTCTATCTCCCCCAGGGCTTGAGCAATTTTGCCTATCGCTTCAACCTGGACCGCGGGCACCATCCAGTTGCCTGTAACATTAAGGACCACGATAATAAGGTCGGTGTTTTCTGCAGCTTCAATCGCTCCGGTGATATTCTCGTAGGTTTGTTGAAAATTGTGAATAAAAAGTGCCTTGCTGTTAGCCAGGGCCTCGATATCGCTTATCTTTACATCATAGTGCCCCGGGCACACGCCTGGCGGTATAAGGGTGCGAGTTTCCAGTTTGTCGCCAGCCACATCCTGAATAATGTTGGCGATAAGCGAGCTCCCTGCCATGATATCAGTCGAAGGCGGGGCATGCTGAGCACGGATTATGAACGCCACCACAATCACCACGATCACCACTCCCACGGTCTGTAACAGGCTTCTGCTTCTCACAATTCTTCCTTCGGGCGTTCTATGCATTTGCAACTAATTGCAATTATCGGGAAAAAAAATTAGTCCGTTTCCAGTTGTATTTGAGACTTCAAGAAGTCTATTTGTCGCACCTTGCCCTGAAAGACCTTCCTTTCTCCGAACAGGGTCTCTACTTCTACTTGCCGGTCGGCAATTATCAGGCGTGCGATGTCCTCCACGATCGGCTTGTCGCCCTCTTTAGCCTCATAAAGTTTCGCCATGCACATCCTAGTACCTCCCCTTGCTCTTGGGCAGAGCCCGTTTTGCTTTCATTAGCTCGTCGCTAACCGCGGCCATCCTGGTGGCTGCCTTCTGTAATTGTTGTGCTACCTCAACGGATGACGGCGCAACTTTATCAGCCCAGTCACGGAACTCCTGCTCATGCTCGCTGTTATGCTCAATCCAGTAGTCGAGCAGGATTTTTAGTTTTTCTTGGACGTCATCCATAGCAGTATTTTTGTTCACCATAGTCGGTCAGGCTCTTCTCTTTTTCTTGCGGCACTTACTACACTTGCCTGAAATAGCCAGGTGCCTTAAGTCGGCATCAAAGCCGTATTCCTTAAGGAGGGCATCTTTTAGCGGATATAGCGTAAAATCGTCGAGGTCTATTACCTTGCCACAGCTATGGCAAACGAGGTGATGGTGATGTCCCTTCTCAGCAACATGGTAGCGGACACGCCCTTCGCCGAAGTCGGCTTCAGTAACTAAGTTTAGTTCCTTGAGTAACTCCAGGGTGCGATAGACGGTAGATATATTGGCGTAGGGATAACGACTGTGTAATTGCTTGTAAAGCTCTTCGGCGCTGATGTGCTTGTCGGCTTCATGAAGTACCTCAATGACCAACATGCGCTGGGGAGTTAAGCGGTGCCCCTTTTCGCGAAGAATTTCGTGGCAGCTCATTAGCGGGGAGTATTATAACAGGACAGAGAAATTACTGCAACAAGTTGCAAGTGCAACTATTTTCTGGTCTTGCTTTCCAGCGATATCGTGACCGGCCCATCATTATAGATTTCCACCAGCATGTGCTCCTGAAAAAGCCCGGTTTCCACCCTGAGTCCGGTGGCGCGGACTTGGTCCACGAAAAACTCATATAATTCCTTGGCTAAGTCCGGCGGGGCAGCATAGGTGAAGTCGGGCCGCCTCCCTTTGTGTGTGTCAGCCAGAAGAGTAAACTGGCTGACTATTAAAATATCTCCTCTTGTATCCAGCGACGAGAGGGAAAACTTGCTTGCCTCGTCAGCAAAAATACGCAGGTTGACCGCTTTGTTTGCCAGGTAGGTGGCGTCTTCCTTCGAATCACCTTGAGCAACGCCGAGAAAAACCACCAGTCCCCGGCCAATCTTGCCCAGTATATTATTATTCACGCTCACCGAGGCTCGGGAAACACGCTGCACTAACGCTTTCATCTTGACCTAGCTCAATAATTATGCCACCTTCTCAAATTAATTTCCGCTTGTGCCCAGCTTCCCGTGATTATTCTGGGGGTATAATACCTGATTCGTAGTAGGCCTGATTGGTATGGTGTCGCTGACGGATTCGGGAAATCTCGGCACCGCTCAAAAGACATACGGATGATATGCCGAATACCATCCATGAGACTTCTTACCGGCTTTCTGGAAAGATTAGCTTTGCTGTGGGGCGGGCAGAAGGATTTCTCTGCCCTTGCTATAATTCTTTTTGCCAACAGCTACAGACACTACACGGAGGAGGGTGCCACACATGAGAAAATCCAAGAGCAAAGACGAAGTGGAGGCAGGAAAGAACTCTAAGTCGAGGGATAGACAAGTTGATGATGAGCCGATGCGGGCTGACCTCAAGGAGGTGATAGAGAGGCATTCCCGGGGCCTTGACGAGCGACGTCCCGAGGCAGTGGCGCGACGGCGAGAGACAGGCCAGCGCACGGTCCGTGAAAACATAGAAGAACTTTGCGACGGGCAGTTTATCGAATACGGTGCCCTGGCGGTCGCCGCCCAGCGGCAGCGCCGGACCATGGAGGACCTCATGAGCAAAACCCCGGCCGATGGTGTGGTTGCAGGCATCGGACAGGCCAACAGCGCGTTGTTTGGAGAAGATAGATCCCGCTGCATGATAATAGCCTACGACTATACGGTCCTGGCCGGTACCCAGGGATTTTTCGGCCACAAGAAAAAGGACCGCATGCTGAGATTGGCTCACGAGCAACGTCTGCCCGTGGTTCTTTTTGCCGAAGGTGGCGGCGGGAGGCCGGGTGACGTAGATGCTGATGGCGTCGTGGTGGCGGGTCTGGACCTAGCGACCTTTGCCATGTTTGCCAGATTGAGCGGAAAAGTTCCAGTGGTAGGCATCGTATCGGGCCGATGTTTTGCTGGCAACGCCGTATTGCTGGGATGCTGCGATGTGATTATTGCCGCCCAAAATGCCAACATCGGGATGGCCGGCCCGGTTATGATCGAAGGCGGAGGGCTCGGTGTTTTCAAGCCGGAGGATATCGGGCCTATGGATATCCAAACGAAGAATGGCGTTGTGGATATTGCCGTGGCCGACGACGCAGAAGCGGTCGCAGTCGCCAGGAAATATCTTTCCTATTTTCAGGGAGCGATTTCTCAATGGGAGGTCGCCGACCAGCGTCTTCTTCGCGGCATGATCCCGGAACAGCGAAGATACGTTTATGATGTGCGGGCTGTCATAAAGACTATCGCCGATACGGACTCATTTCTTGAGCTAAGACCCAAGTTCGGCCCCGAGATGATTACGGGTTTCATACGCATCGAGGGCAAACCTTTTGGCGTTATAGCCAATAACTGCCAACACCAGGCCGGGGCCATTGAAGCGGAAGGCGCGGACAAGGCAGCACGCCTCATGCAGCTTTGCAATGCACACGGTTTGCCGATGGTGTCTCTGGTGGATACTCCTGGCTTCATGGTGGGGCCGGAGATTGAACGCCGCGCTCAGGTTCGCCACATTTGCCGTATGTTTGTGGTCGGCTCGCATTTAACGGTACCTTTCTTTACAGTTTTTTTGCGCAGGGGATATGGACTGGGGGCGCAGGCTATGGCCAAGGGAGGCTTCCGCGAGCCCTTTTTCGCGATTTCCTGGCCGACCGGAGAATTCGGCGGGATGGGATTGGAGGGCGCAGTCAGGGCCGGTTTCAGGAGAGAACTTGAGGCAGTGAAAGACCCGAAGGAACGTGAGGCGCTCTATGAGAAACTGCTTGCCATGGCGTATGAGAGAGGGAAAGCCATGAATATGGCCTCTTACCTAGAAATCGACGCGGTTATTGATCCGGCGGATACACGCAGATGGATTATGGAGAGCTTGAAAGCCGTTCCCGCCGAATGCACCGAGAGAGCAGGTCACGATTTCGTTGATACCTGGTAAGAGGAATCAATTCTAGCCACATACTTTTGCCTCCCGTAGCGTGTCTTATCGCAAAATTGGGGGTCCCGGCCGAGCTAACCGGGACCCCCACAAAGAAAGGAGGTTGAGCAGTGAACACAATAGCAAAGGAAACCTCGCTACGGTGCGGATATATCCTACCATTACCGTTATGAACCCTCTGTGAACGCTCCATTAACCCTAGATGAATTCCTTCCTATGTCTATAGGCTCGATACTGGTCAGCTGGCAAAAGGCTTTGGGCCTCTAGATTGGGCGGCGGGTCCGATCTCGCATTACTCTGGGGCCGTAATATCTGATTTGTGGTAGGCCGGTCCATCACTTCTTGAAGAATGGTGTCTCTGGAACTTGCTGGGGTTTATTCAGCAGTTTGAAAGGGGGGTCAGGGCCTCGTTTTGAAAGTGACAGGGTGATTTTGCCAGCCAGTCAGAACGTAGTATCTCTGTTTACTTCCATGATCTATCCAACCACATCCCTTCAATTTCTCCGGTTTTCGCATCAACCGCGAAAGACCCTATCTTTCTAATAGCGCTCTTGGCAAAGCCGCCAGAATGGTCATACTCAAAGCTTACCTTCCATTTTCCTTCAGCCTTTTGTGCGTATGTAAGCTGCAGCTCGGAATAGTCCGTAACGCCCAAGAGTAATAGGACTTTCTCAGCTATTTTTTCTAGTTCTTGTGCTCGTACAACCATAGTCTCAAACTACCCCCATGGAAGAGTTGATTATGTATCTTACCACAAAACTCTTTTTTCGTATACATCTCTTTTCCCGAGCATTCTGGTGACACGACACCTCGTCTGTAACAGGTCTAATTGGTATAGTGTCCCGGCAAGTCCGATGATTTGAGGCTGGTCCCTTAAAATGCTATTGTATTAGGTGGTTTCCTGTCGGGGAAGTGTCGGAATTGGCAGACGAGCATGACTTAGGATCATGTGCTTCAAAAGGCGTGGGGGTTCGAGTCCCCCCTTCCCCACCAAAGGTCACTTTTGCAAAACCGGTCTGCTCCTTTTCGTCATTTACTTTGGCAAGGTTCAACCGGCAAGATATCTTCCTGGATTTCAAGTCCTCTGACGACAGAATCTTTATTCCGAGCTTGGCAACCAAGTCAGCCCTCTCTTTGAAAGTCGACTCTAGGAGATTTTGGTCACGGAGAGTCTTCAGTTCCTGCCGTATCAACTCGGCCTCAATGGCACTGAAACCCCTGTTTGCCATTTGCTCGCGAAGTCTTTTGATCTCAGACTCTGCTCTGGCGATGGCTTCGCGATGTTCGGCAAGTTTCATCTGAACTTCCTCCGGTGTGTAGAACCCCTTCTCCCAACCATACTGTACCTTGCTGACCCGAAGTTCTGTCTGGCTGATCTTAAGTTGCTCCATTCTGATAAGCTTTTCCAGGTCCGCACTTTGAGACAACTCTGCGTCCAGTTGCTGTTCCACCCAGGCATTATCACTTAACATGGCGCATATTTCCTCCCAGATCTCATCATCCCAAGCGCCTGGAACAAAGCGATTGTACGTACAGGGGTCTTTTAACCATGGGCAATAATGTGCCCGACAGTAATAATAGACCTGATCGCTGCCATTTTTCTTCATGACGGACATTGGTTTCCCACATTTCGGGCAAAGCATCCGGGTACGAAACAACGCCTGTATCCTCCTACCCTGCTTACCCCGGCCACGGCCTCTCTCCCTGAGATTTTTGTTGGCTATCACCCACTGTTCCTCAGTGATGAGGGCTGGAACATCGAATGTTACCTTTTCACTATCAGGCTTTGGCCTAACGAGCGTTCTCTTTATACCCAGAGTCAAATCACCCAGGGGTTTCTCAGGGTTGGAAACACGACCGTTTGCATTATATTCAGCCTTTCCCGTGTAGCACCTTCGCCCGGCTATCTTGATTACAGTCTTAGGAGCCCAGGACGTCCGATAGTGTGGCCGAATCCCAAGCTCGTTCAGTTTGCTGGCAACCCAGTAGGCAGTGCGACCCTCGTCTCCGATCCAGATGAAAATCTGAATAACCACCCAAGCCGGGCTTCTGTAGACTGGCTTGCCATCAGGTCCCAGTTTGTCTATCTCCCACCAAGCACGGAGCACTTTTGCTCTGCCAGTTCGCGGCTCGATAATCTTGTCGGTGGTGAAGGAATTATCAATGGGATTGTGCTCACACAATAGCATAGAAATTCTACCCTTCAGCGTGCGTGTTTGAGGTAACAAGACAGGCTTCTGTGCAATTTCACCCTTGGTTGTACTCTGGACCTCTGCCTCGCCGCCTCGTGGCCCAGACAGCTAGCTCCACTGAAACCAGCACCAGCAAGCCTACTATAGCCGTCTTCTCGGCAAGAGTAGTGTTGACGGCTACGGTGCTCAGAACCACAGCCGGCAATAGTCCAAGCCTCACTATTGGCTTCAGGCTGGGATGCTCAGTTATGAACTCAGCCATTGGTGGGCTGACCCTGTAATAGAGGTTTACTAGGGCTTGTCCCGGCGGATTGGTCAGCAGGTATTTGTCCCTGAACTCACGGAGAATTTCTATTTCCTGCGCCATTGGGGTGCCGTAGGCTGCAGTGGCGATGAAGCACCCTGATTGCGGCATAAACTCGTCGCCAGTAAGCACGTTACCCGCTGTCAAGGCGTAGTCGGTAGTACCATCCCCATCAGAGTCCACCTGTACAATAACACCGTCTTCACCCCGTGCGAGGGCATCCCAATCAATAGTATACTCATGCACTGTTCCAAGCGCTGTGGGAATGTCAATAGCAGTGAAATTGATACCTTCACTACCCTCAATACAAGCTATGTCTAGTCCGTAGGTTCCTTTTCCTGTGCCTGTCACTTCATAGCGATAAGAACTAGACGGGGAAGAGATGGCAGCAATTTCAGTCTCTTCATTGTAGATCGAGTCCGGAATTTCTTCTTTAACGTGCCCATTCACTAAACCAGTAACTCGATTTTCTGAATCATATACGCGGAGCTCGCCAAGACTATGTTTCCACACCAAATACCAGTTTGTTAATTCCAAACTTTGAGTGCCAGGCCCGCCCACCTTTGTGGCAGCTGCTAGCTCGCCATCTTTGTCCAAGTGGTAGGGAGGATTCCCTGTCCTGTCTCCGTTGTCATCAAGCAATGAACACTCTTCATCCCCAAACCACATTTCATGCCCCCGCCATACAAAATTCCCTCCAAGCGATGAGTCTTTGACAAACGCTTCCTTAATATCTAGTCCCTGATTCAAATTCCCCCAGAAGCGGTCACTAGAACGAAGGATATCTTCATAGAGTCTTTCCTGGTCATCGTGAGCCGCAGTGATTATGATTCTGTTTTCAGCTGAGATACTATCTTCGCCGGAAGTAGCAGACGCATTAATAAAACTCCCCGAATAGCATGACTCTATCACAATTAGCATTTTGACCTTTTCTGAAAATCCATCAAGCAAACCATCACCTAAAGCGTTATGCAATGCGGAAACATGAAGGGAATCCCCGCTAAATGAGAATGCTTCCTCAACTCCGTGACCTACCAAGTATAGGACAAATAGGGCAGACCTGTCCCCGATTTTATCGCTGATTTCATTTACAACGCTCCTAAAGTTTGCAAAGGAAGCAGTCATATCCACTTCATCGTCATGATACTCGTCTCCGTCAATATCTTGGGGACGATCGGAATTAAGATAATAGATATGACTATCGCCAAACCCTAAGTTACGAAGAGATCTATAAGCATTATTAGCAGCGTGATTAAACGACCATTTTTCTCTCCACCCTCCTTCACCTGCTACAATGACTGCATAGCCCGGATGCACAGAAATGTCGGCATGGCCCTGTGCCACATTGCTGCCATCATCCTTAATCTCTGCCCAAACCTCTTTGTTTCCGCCTGTCGCAAAGGACCAAGCTTTGGTTTTGGACACTGCATCCCAATCTCCTGAAGATATATCCCATTCATACCATTCCGTCCATTCGCCAGTTGGGGTAGCATCTTGGGAATCATCGCTTGAGAAGCGAACCTTGGTAAGGCCAAAATCATCAGTAGAGTTTCCAGTATGAATATAAAAGACTTCTCCGATATCGACGTTGGCTATCCCCCCCTGCTTTTGAAGCTCAATAGCACAAATTGGAGGTCGATTGGGTCGGCAAATCTCAAGCCTCTGGTTTGCATCAATAGCATACTCGTACTTTCCTTCAGGCCATTCGCGTATACTCTTCGCTTCATCAAGAGGGTCCAGGAAGTAATACTTGTTTCCGACCTTCCCTATGAAAACGATGAAGTGTAGGTACAGCATCCACCCTGGCCTCGTCACAGAACATATGACGGGATATCCTTCATTTAGCTCCTGCTCAATCCTGTTCCAACTTGCGGGTACTGAACCTATCCACTTAACCTTCTCGTTAGATGCTTCCTCCACCTTTGACCAGTCACATATGATTCCCTCTGCATCTATTCCTCCAGCCGCTGTGAGACTGGTGTTAAGTCTGCCAGGGTCGGTATCGTATCCAAAATAGTCTGCAACCATCGCCAGAGAAGTGACCGGACACCCATTATTCCCGATATTAAAACGGCTATGATCTAAGTAATCGCCAGACCAGGCAGGGTCTTTTTGACTGAAGAATGTAACATCCAGTAGCCCTTCAGATGACTGACTTAAAGCTAGTTCAGCGGTTAAGCTCCAAGTACAGAGTGCTGCTAGAGGATTGCCAGCTAGATCGGTTATAGCTGTGCTCAGAGGGGCTGTATCATCACTGGAAATGACAGTATCAATCAGACCTAATAGGGGTAATGCTACCAATATAATTACTAGGACAACTACGAAGAAGAACCTCTTCACGTTCACTATCTCTTGGGGCAATTATACCATACATTAGCCTAGTGAAGTTTGAGCATAGCTTCAGGCTTTACCGAAGGATTGAACATTCCACTAGTTCGTTATCTGACGCTAGAAAGCTATCAAATTGCTCACCTTGTTACGAAGACTGTAAATGGGATTGTGGGGACGCAATAACATAGAACTCCTGCCGTTCAGCGTGTGTGTTTAACGTCGCACGGTCACAATACAGCATTCCCCATTTGCGCGGTTAGGTAACAATCTACGGTAGCGTGCAATTCCAAGCTCAGCCACATTATCGCTTGGGCTCAACCACATAGGCTTTAGTTGTATTAAGAAACGGACTGCCAGCTCAGGAAGGGATAGGTTTGTCCGTCAATGATATTCCAGATGTAGGCACGGTTGGTCTGGTTCAAAGTGACTGCCATTATGTTCCAGCTTGCATCTGTGAAGGTAGTTATGTTCTTCATTTCAGTGGTATTCTTGCCTATCCCGCCGCCTGAAGTAGATTGTCCGCTTGTTTCCGTATCCCAGAAAGAACTACTCACAGTGCCGCCATTTGATCCCACCAGACCGCCAGTCCCTCCGACCGGACCTTCAGGGTCCAAGTTGAGGATCACAGTGCAACTGGAATAGCAGTTGCTTATACTGCACCCAGGATGCTGTTGTCCGACTAAACCGCCAACATTGAAGCTGCCAGTCACTCTGCCAGTGCAATAGGAGTTGCTTATAGTGCCAATGTTGCGTCCGACTAAGCCTCCAATAGCAGCGCGACCAGTCACATTGCCATTGGAATAGCAGTTGCTGACGGTGCCTCCGTGATTCGACCCCACCAGGCTGCCAACAACGTTATAACCGACCACGGTGATGTTCACTACGCCGACATTCTTGATGATACCGCCGTCAATGAGATAGGTGAAAAGTCCTGCCGCGAATTCGTCAGGGTTGATGAACAGGTCGCGTATCTCGTGTCCTTGTCCGTCGAAAGTGCCTGTCAAGCCATAATCGGCCACATACTTCGAGCAGCCCCATGATACTTCTACTGTAGAATACCCAATTGGTTGCCAGCCCTTTCCCGCATTGGCTGTCGGGCTCGCCAGCTCCTCATAACCGGCCGTACCGGAATCGAGGTCGTTCATCAGAGTGTGGTTCCCGTCGAGGTTGTCTCTGATGGCATCTAAATCATACCAGGTCCGTATTTCCAGGTTTTGGGAAGGATGATTATCATCGCCACAACCACCATAAGAGCACGGAACCCCTGTAATTAGGACTGCCACAAGCAAGAACACGTCGAATCTGGCCAGTTGATTACTTCGCCTCCAACCAGCTATTATCTTCATCCCACATCTCTGCCTTATAACACTCAGGATACTATCATATGATAACTTTGTTAAAATTTCATTAAGGAAGTTGTGGGTGATTTTCGGGGTGTCCAAGACATATTACGGAGTTGGAAAGTCGTAGACCACTAGTTTGTTACCTGACGTTGGAGAACTATCAAATTGGCAACCCTGTTACGAAGACTCTAAATGGGATTGTGTTCACGCAATGACATAGAACTTCTGCTGTTCAGTGTGCGTGTTTAATTCCTCTAGAACCAGCTTCAACTACCACCGCATAAACATGGGGATGTTTGTCCAGCGATGCGTATAAATATTCTATTCCGTTTTCCTTTAGGGTTATTGGCCCGAAAGTGGCCGTATAAAGAGTTACGGCTCCCAGCCTCCGACATTGCACTCCCCGTAGCCGCCCCATCCTGCGGCGACCACAGTGCCGTCGTTCTTAAGCCCCACCGTGTGTCTCAGGCCTGCGGCGACCTGGATAATGTCTGTCCAACTACCGACATCACAACACAGGTCATACATGTCCCATCCCACGGCGACAACCGTGCCGTCGGCCTTAAGCCCCACCGTGTGACCGAAGCCCGCGGCGGCCTGGGTGATGCCCGTCCAGCTCCCGATATTGCACTGCCCGTCGTCGTTCCATCCCACCGCCAACACGGTGCCATTGGCTTTAAGCCCCACCGTGTGAAAGTGACCTGCGGAAACCTGGATGATGTCCGTCCAGCTACCGACATTGCACAAATCGTAGCCGCAGTATCCTACGGCGACCACAGTGCCGTCGTTCTTAAGCCCTACCGTGTGCCAGCAGCCTGCGGCGACCTGGATGATGTCGAACCACTCAAAGTTAGCCGTGATGGAATAGCTGTCATCCATTGTGATGTTGGTCGCAGCGGCGTTGGCATTGGCAATGGTGTCCACATCGCCAGTCCACTCCTTGAAGCGGTAGTCAAATTGGCGGTAGTCGTCAGGCTCGGCGACAAGTTCGCCTGTCGTATTAGCGGCATAGGCAAAATATCCTTCACCGGGTTCGGTTACCGACCCTCCATAGTTGCTGAAGATGGTGAGGCTATACCAACCTTCGTCCAGTTCAAAGTTGGCGATGATGGAGTAGGAGTCGTACATGGTGATATTGGTCGCGGCAGCAGTGACTTTGCCAATAGTGTCTACATCGCCAGTCCAGTTGACAAAGTGGTGGTGGTGGTCAGGCTCAGCGACAAGTTCGACCGTCGTGTTAGCAGCATAGGAAAAAGTCTCCTCACCCGGGGTAGTTACTGACCCTCCATAGGTACTGGCGATGGTGAGGTAATAAGAGTCACCACCGCTACCATTACAGCCTGCCATCCCGGCAATTAAAGCCGCCATAACCAAAAGGATGCAGACTCTTGCCAAGTAATGGCGTCTCCTCGAACTAGGTATTATCTTCATACCCTATATTCGCCCAATACTACCTATAGCACCATTGTATGATGCGATTATTAAAATTTCATTAAGGAAATTCTGAATCGTTCTTTGTGCACGGTGCAAGGCGTACTGTGGAGCCGGACAGTTACAGAACATCAATCGGGATTGTGGGGACACAATAACATAGAACTTCTGCCGTTCAGGGTGCGTGTTTAGTATGGCATGATCACAACACACTAGTCACAATAGTCAGTTTCGTTCAATGATAATTTGACACATCACACAGTTCGTCATTTCGTTTAAGGGATGCTTGACCATACGAAATGGATGAGATTTCTGTATTGAACAGTGCAAATCTAAGGGACTGTTACTCACCGAGTCTGTCGCCTATTTCCAGTCTTGCCTGCTTGGCAAATTCGGTTGCCTCTATCTTGGCTGATTTGTTCATTTGAACCTTCTGAACTAATATTGCCCCGCGTTTCGATGATACCACGAATCCGTCTGTGCTACTGTTGACAATCTGAC
>JAOUFZ010000182.1 GCA_029857995.1 Dehalococcoidia bacterium | reverse complement strand
ATTAGCGGATAACACCGACTATACTATAAAAATAGCAGCAGCCGGGTACAAGGAACAGACTATAATGGCCAGAACACGAAAGGATACCTACCTGGGTGAAATAACATTGAAAAATTCCTGAGACCGTTACTAATAAGATGTGTAGAGGAACTGAATCACTATGAATGAAATCAGCTATCGAAAACCGAGTGAGATAAGACAGATCGTGGTGATAGGGGCGGGCAACATGGGTGAAGGCATTGTCCAGAGCTTTGCTCAAGCTGGCAAAAGCGTTAAAGTACTAGCCCGTAGAAGAGAGACGCTGGATAAGTGCCTGCAACAGATAGATACAAATCTGAAGCTGTTTGCTGAGTTCCAACTCCTGGAAGAAGCACCTGAGGTTATCAAGTCGAGAATTACCTATATACCAATGGCCGAACTATCGGAAGCTATCAGAGGATGTCAGTTCATTGTGGAAACGATTCCCGAAGTGTTAGCCGACAAAAAGGAGCTCTTTGGAAAGCTTGATAAATGTGATCCGGATATTGTACTGGCCAGCAATACGAGTAGCATAACAATTACCGCATTGACAGAGGACATGAGGACGGCATACCGCGTCGTTGGTACACACTATTTCAACCCTGCTCATATTATGCCACTCGTCGAAATTCACAGAGGAAAGTATACGTCCGACGATGTGGTTCAGACTACCAGGGATTTGATGCTACAGGTTGGCAAGAAACCAATTCTGGTGAAGAAAGAAATCCCCGGATTCATCGTCAACAGGATTCAAGGTGCCATCTTTCGCGAAATCAGCTATTTACTGGATGAAGGTATTGCCACACCTGAAGATATCGACATGGCTGCTAAAGCAATGTATGGATTCCGGCTATCCTGCATTGGCCCTATGGAGGCAGACGATATGATTGGCCTCGATACTTCAGCGAGAGTTTCGGCGAACCTCTTTAAAACACTGAGTAATCGAACAGAGCCATCGGCAACACTACTGGACAAAGTCAATAGGGGTGAGTTAGGCATCAAAACAGGAAATGGTTGGTATAATTACCGCGGAAAGGCACGAACGCAGGTATTGGACGAGATAAATAGGCGGCTATTAAAACAGCTGGTTCTATTCAAAGCCCTAAATAAATAATTATCAATAAGGAGAAGAAGGAGAAGGTCATGCTAGAAGGCGAAAAGGTTTTGCGCAAAGTCATTATTACTGCGGCGGTTACAGGGCAAGGACCGACGCCTAGTATGTCGGATTATCTACCGGCAACACCGAAACAGATTGCTGATGACGCGGTAAAAGCATACGAGGCTGGTGCTGCTATTGTCCATGTCCATGCAAGGAAGCATGAGACAGGTGAACCGACACCGGATTTGAATGTTTTTCGTGAGATTGTTTCTGATATAAAAAGCCGTTGTAATGTAGTCATCAACATTACGACAGGCGGTGCGGGTAATGAAAAGGAACGCATTGCCGTAGTGCCTGAATTTAAGCCAGAGTTGGCTACCCTGAATTGCGGCTCACTGAGTGGTACGATGA
Organism: Dehalococcoidia bacterium; assembly: GCA_029857995.1. GTDB lineage: Bacteria > Chloroflexota > Dehalococcoidia > GIF9 > AB-539-J10 > RBG-13-51-36. The sequence continues at coordinate 1,374 of JAOUFZ010000182.1, read as the reverse complement.
TACATGTTGGGGAAAGAATGAAAAGCTTTAAATTTGCTTGGGAAGAGGCACGTATCAAACAGGAAGACCTTATTTTCCCGAACACTTACAAAATGATGCGGGAATACAGTCAGATTTGTAAAGAGAATGATACAAAACCGGAAATAGAGATCTGGGATTCAGGACAGGTTGGTGCGGTCGAGTTCATGGTAATGCGACAATATGTTTCAAAACCTTTGCACGTTCAGTTTGTGATGGGAGGACTGAGCGGCATGCCGGCAACGCCCGGTACTCTCGTTTTTGTATATGAACATGCTCGAAAAGTGCTGGGTGATTTTACCTGGTCAGTAGCTGCTGTAGGAAAAGACCAGATGCCCATTGCTGCAGTTACACTGGCGTTGGGCGGTCACGTTCGCGTCGGTATGGAAGATAGCTTGTGGGCTGGCTACGGTAGACTGGCAAGAAGTAGTGCTGAACAAGTATCTCGAGTCGTTGCCATGGCACAGCAGATGAGCATAGTGCCGGCAACACCAGATGAAGCACGGGAAATGTTGGGACTAAAGGGTGGTGACAAAGTCAACTTCTAGAAAACGCCAGGGTGTTAACTGACCGAAGGAGGAGACTATGACCAATCTCTTTGATTTAGCAACAAAGGTTAGTATTGTTACCGGTGGTTCAGGGGGGATAGGAAGGGCGCTAGCTATAGGTTTGGCAAAACATGGCGCTGATGTCGTAGTGACAAGTCGGACTTTAGGTAAACTTGAGCCTGTGGCTGCCGAGATACAAGCTCTGGGCAGGAAAGCAGTGGCTATCACGTGTGACGTTACCGACGAGCGCTCAGTGAAGGATATGGTCGACCGCGTGGTCAAGGAATTTTCACGCATTGATATCTTGGTCAATGCCGCCGGCATCAACATTCGCAATTCGGCTGAAGATATTCCAGTAGAGGACTGGCAAAAGGTCATGGATTTCAATGCTCGTGGTACCTTTATCTGTTGTCAGGCAGTTGGACGAGTCATGATAAAACAGAAGAGCGGCAAGATAGTCAATGTATCTTCAGTGCGTGGGAGATACGGAGCTCCATCAGGTGCAGTGGCATATAGCCCCAGTAAAGGAGCGGTGGACACACTTACTCGTACACTAGCTTGCGAGTGGGCGAAGTACAACATTCTTGTTAATGCGGTCGCTCCCACGCTGATTGAGACAGACTTGACGCGACAAGCTTTAGCCAATCCGGAGTTTGCCAAAACAATGAGAGCCCGCATCCCTTTGGGCCGCTGGGGATTTCCTGAAGATGTTGTTGGCCCTACAGTATTCTTAGCTTCAAAGGCGTCTGATTTTGTCACTGGACAAATCATCTATGTTGATGGTGGAACGACAACCTGGTAGCTATCG
>JAOUFZ010000181.1 GCA_029857995.1 Dehalococcoidia bacterium | reverse complement strand
TCCGATCTAAGATGATTTGTCACGCTGACGATGGCACAGTTCTGGGAATGCACATCATGGGTCCCCATGCCAGCGACCTTATCGCTGAGGGCGTGCTTGCCATACGACTGGGACTAACGGCTGAGGACATTGTCCGCACCATCCATGCTCACCCTACTCTAGCTGAGGCAGTGCGCGAAACAGCAATGGGTCAGCTCGACGGCGCCATCCACTTCCGGAGGGTCTAGAGCTTCACCGATGAGTATTTCTACGTTTAAGAAGGCCTGTATTGCCCCTTACCTGGGAATAGTGCCATATGCGGTTGCCCTAAACCTGCAACAAAGATTAATGCAGGCAAGAGCCGGCGGCAAAATTGGTGACGTATTACTGCTCCTACAGCACCCATCAGTTTTCACCATAGGGCGGTTTAGGGGAGGAGAAGACATAACTGTCCCTCCCGAGACACTAGCTCGAGATGGAATAGCCGTTTTTCATACCAATCGGGGCGGAGGTATTACCTACCATGGTCCGGGGCAGCTTGTAGGTTATCCCATCCTTAATCTCAAAGAAAACGGTCTCGATGTGCGTGAATATATCTGGAAACTGGAAGCAGCTATCATCAAGCTATTGCTGGCTCTGGGTATCCAGGGCCACCGGGTAGCAGAATACCCCGGTGTCTGGGTGGGTGAAAAAAAGGTTTGCTCCATAGGTATACATGTCAGCCGCTACATTACTACGCACGGGTTTGCTCTCAACGTAAGTAACGACCTGCAGTATTTTGAATATGTAAGACCTTGCGGCTTGCCAGGCGAAGTGATGACCTCAGTCTCAGAGCTGTTAGGGCATTTGGTAGGGATGAAAAACATCATAGAGATATTACTTCCTTCCTTCTCGGAGACATTTTGCTTAAGCTGTGAGCAGGAGATGATAGATGGCTGGCTATACTAGACGCCCAGAATGGCTGAAGTTAAGCGCTCTTGAGCCTACTATACTGAACAAAGCGACGAAGCTCACCCGTGACTTGAAGCTGCACACCGTTTGTGAAAGTGCTCGTTGTCCCAACCGGACAGAATGCTTTTCAGAAGGTACAGCCACGTTCATGATACTAGGTAATATTTGTACTCGGAATTGCACCTTCTGTGCGGTGAAGTGTGGCAAGCCCGAAGCTCCCGACCCGCAAGAGGCAGACCATATTGTGCAGGCCGTCGATAGACTGGGTCTGCGGTATGTAGTTGTTACGTCTGTAACCAGAGATGACCTTCCCGATGGCGGTTCCTCCCAGTTCGCCCAAACCATCAGAGCGATCCATAAGTATGATTCAAATATCCCAGTCGAAGTCCTTATCCCTGACTTTCAAGGGTCAGCCTCTGCCCTGCAAACGGTAGTAGATGCCTCCCCTGCTGTTCTCAACCACAATATAGAGACAGTGCCACGGCTTTACTCCGCGGTTCGTCCGCAAGCCAAATATCGGCGGTCACTCGACCTTTTAAAACAAGCTAAACTGCTCGAAGACAGTCTCTTGACCAAATCTGGGCTCATGTTGGGATTGGGTGAATCGCAGGGGGAGGTCATTGAAGTAATGACTGATCTTAGGCAGGCTGGCTGCGACCTCCTAACCATAGGTCAGTATTTACAGCCATCGCTAGAACACCACAAGTTGGTCCGGTACATTCGCCCTGAAGAGTCTGAGGAATATCAAATTGTGGGAAGGAAATTGGGGTTTGTCTCTGTTATGTCTGGTCCGTTAGTACGTAGCTCCTTTAATGCTGCCGAGATGTACATCTCAGCAACCCGGGAATCCAAGCGGAAGCCCAACTCATCCGCAGAAAATGAGGGAAGAGGTTTGGCGGGCTCTGTCAAAGGAAACTGAGGTACCAGGGGTTCTGTGCTTTCTTCCTAACTCGTCTAAATATTTTGTCTCCTCCTCCCGTATAGTTGGTGCCAGCTGCAATCGGGCAAGTGCATCTTGCCTTTATGATTGTACGTTGTGCTCCACCATTGAACAATTGCGTAGAATGTGACTTCAAAGGCAAAAAACAGGGTCGAGGAGTTAACCTCGACCCTGTTCGTTCGCACCTTGTCCCGGCCCAGCCTATATATGGTTTCTTGCCAGCTTCCGATTGACAAGGTAGCCAGCTTCAACCAGAGCTAGCTTGTCCATTACCTTTGAGTAAGGCTTGTGGCGATGGCTGTCTATCGTCTCATAGCACTCCTCGCAGACCCAGATTCCTTGCGGTGTGTAAAGACGCAGCTTTATCAGGCCAGGGGCGTCTTGCTCGCAGACCTGGCACTTCATTTTTCCTCCTTTCTTGCCCTTGCCACGCACAAAAAAGGGGTATTCCACGCCACGCAGGGCAGGAATACCCCTACAAAAAAGCACAAAAAGGCGGCTACCGCCGCCTCTTTGTGCGTGGTTGTGTTTCGGTCAAACGCTCTTATGCTACGGCTACTGGTTCTCTCTTACGGCTACGCTTCGGCTTTTTCGCTTTCGTTACTATTTCCTCAGCTTTGGCTATTACCTCAGCTTCGGCTGGCGCTTCAGTTTCCGCTGGTGCCTCGGCTTGGTCTTTGGCTTGCCTGTCTCGCTCCATCGCCTCATTTGCCTTTGGAGTCATCAAGGGCATTACTACCACTTGATAACCGTCATTGGCAAAAAGCATTGAGGAATAGGCATTGACGAGCTTGAAGTCCACCATACCACCGCAAGCCTTGAGAGCTTCGGCTAGGTATCTCCCATCTACCCTCACAGAACCCTGTCCATCGGTGTCAGCAGGGATTATAGCCTCTCCCTTTTCATCAGGATTAGCCATAACAATTTTGCCTTCGCCAATGGTAAGGTCTATGGGATAGTCTTTGGGATTGTCCGACAAGGCTCTGAAGGAATACACAGCCTTGACAGCCTCGATGGTGTCAAAGTGTGCTACGGTGTTGAACTCCGTCGGTA
>JAOUFZ010000180.1 GCA_029857995.1 Dehalococcoidia bacterium | reverse complement strand
GGCCGCGACTATAGCGGTTATGTTGGCGGTGTGGTGGGACTCAACCTTTGGGGTAGTATTAGCAGCTGCTATTCCACCGGCACAGTGAGTGGCAAAAGGCCTGTTGGCAGTCTGGTGGGAGAGAATAGTGAGGGCACTGTGAACAACTCCTTCTGGGATACCGAAACCAGTGGACAAGCTACTTCAGATGGCGGGACAGGCAAAGCAACGGCGGAAATGCAGGACATCGACACATTCACGGACACGGAGACGGAAGGGCTGGACGAGCCGTGGGATATAACTGCCATTGCTCCTGGCGAGACCAACGATGCCTACACCTGGAATATCGTTGATGGACAGACCTATCCTTTCCTGAGCTGGCAGTCCTGACTCTTTATGCCGCGAGGGAAGCAGATTCGTCTGTGAAGTTATATTCCGATCACCCCCACAAGCCGAATCCTTTCTCAAAGCAGCATTCTGCTACGCCCGAATTGCATTTTTACCTGTTTCCATGCAAAATTGAATGTAATTCCATTTGTTAACACCTGTCAAACCTGCCAATGTTAACAGAATTCAGCGATGCACAGAATGGGCATATTTAACAAGTTAATCAACTGTTACCCTGGACAAAGTAAAATTCCGCCCAGCTGAAACACACAGCCAAGATGATTGAGACAGAAGGAATAAAAGCTTTCTTAGACTCGAAATTTCGTCTTCCCCTAGTTGAAGGTGAAGACAAGGTCTGCTCCCTTGAAGAAGCTATAAGAACGCACGTCAAAAAGGGAATGTCCATCAGTTTTGCCGGGAGAGGCGGAGCTCTATTCAACCAGCTTGTAAGGGAATTCTGGGACAAGAACCCCGAGTTCATCATCATAAATAACGGCATCACGGCAACCGTGCTGTCTCTGATTCACGGGAGACTGGCCAAGAAAATCATAGCCAGTTACATCGGTGACGTATACCCAACGCCGGGACCGAATCCCGTGGCTCAGAAAGCCTACCTCTCCGGTGAAGTGGAGTTCGAGAACTGGACGATGCTTACCATTCCTCAGAGACTTCTGGCTGGAGCAATGGGCTGGAGCGTAATTCCTACCAGGTCAATTGTGGGAAGCTCTATGGAGGAGGAAAACAAGGAATCCTTTGCGGTCATCGAAGACCCGTTCGTCCCCGGCGAGAAAATAGGGCTTGTGAGCGCATTGAGATCAGATATTGCGCTGGTCCACGGCGCTGCTGCCGACCGCTGCGGAAACACAATTATTACCTATCCGTTGGCGGCTGACGTCTTTGGGGCCTGGGGGGCAAAACATGGAGTCGTCGTCAGCGCCGAGAAAATCGTTTCCACGGAATATATACGCAGGCACTCACATCTTGTCCGAATTCCATCTTACATGGTCAAGGCGGTCTGCGAAGTCCCTTATGGGGCACACCCTGCGGGGATGCCAAACTGCGGCCTGCCTGAATTCGAGCACTATTTTGAAGACTACGACTTCCTCATTGAAAGCAGGGAAGCATCGAGGGACGACCGAAAATTCTCGGAGTGGATAAAGTACTGGATTCTGGATTGCAAGGACTACAACGAGTATCTTGCCAAACTCGGTAGAGATAGGCTGCTTTATCTTAAAGGGAAGGCTCATTCGGATTCGTGGAGAAACGAAATAGTGGCTGAGATACCAAATCTGGATTTCAACAAAGAACCGAACTCGCTGGAGAAGATGGTGGTCATCGCTGCGCAGGTTATAAATGACAAATTGGTTGCCGGAGGATACAAGACCATACTCGCTGGTGTCGGGCTATCGCATCTGGCATGCTGGCTGGCAGCCTATAAGCTCAAAGAAGAAGGCTATGATGTGGATTTAATGGCTGAGATAGGCATGTTTGGCTACCTTCCCAGAGCCTCAGACCCATTCATATTCAGCTATCACAACATGCACACGTGCAAGATACTGAACAACAATGAAACCATGCTGGGAGTCTTCGTCGGTGGCTCGTCGAATCAATGTTTGGGCGTTTTGGGAGGAGGGCAGATAGATAAATATGGCAATGGGAACTCTACAAAGCTTCCCGGCGTAGGATATCTGGTCGGCTCGGGAGGAGCCAACGATATAGCTAACGGCAACAGAGAGACTGTGGTGGTAATCAATTCGGGCAAGCAGAGGTTAGTGGAAAAAGTGCCCTATATTACCTTCAGCGGGAAAAATGTGACGACGCTGGTAACAGATGTCGGTGTTTTCGAAAAGATTGGTGGAGAAGAAACTTTTACGCTGACAACCTACATTCCGTCCAGACCGAAACAGACAGCAGAAGAAAGTATAGGAGAGATAAGAGACAAAGTCGGCTGGGAACTTAAGGTCAGCCCCAATCTAAAAGAAGCTCGGCCGATAGCTAAAGAGGAAGTGACTTTATTAAGGTTATTCGACCCTAAAGGATTCTACACCTAAAAGGGGTCAACTCTATTTTTCTCAACATCCCACTCCTCTGTCATTACAAGTCGACGAAGGTAGCTGAAGCTCTCTCCCCCTCATGTCGTTGCGAGGAACCGAAGGTGACGAAGCAATCTCTGTGGGGATGGGGGATTGCCACGCTTCGCTCGCAATGACAAAAGCCTCTTTATAGTAGGGAATAGATTCCCGGCCTTCTCAGGTGGTCGCCGCTTGGGCTTTCGTTTTCTTACCCTTCTGAGCGGCTGAGATAAGTTCGTAGAGCCGAGCAATAGTTCTGGCAAGTCCGGGAATCGAAGAGGACAAATATGACCTCTTTGAGGGATGTCGCTTGCTCCTTGAGAAACGAAACGATGGTGCTTACTGCTGTTTTTGCGGCTTCATCCACGGGGTAGCCGTAGGCTCCGGTGCTTATAGAAGGGAAAGAAATGCTGCCCAGTCTGTTATCGCTAGCTAATTTCAGGCACTCGTAATAGGCGCTTCTCAGAAGTTCAGCTTCGTTTCCGCCGCCACCATGCCAGATGGGCCCCACGGTATGTA
>JAOUFZ010000026.1 GCA_029857995.1 Dehalococcoidia bacterium | reverse complement strand
ACGGGCCCCTGTAGGAAGGCCATGGGTTGAGCTAGCTAAGTGTTGTTGCTATACTCTGTTCTGAGAATGGTTGATTGGGATCATTGCCAAAAGAGCCTAGGAATATCCTTCCGCCATGCGTCTTTGCTGGAGGAAGCTTTTGTGCATTCGTCTTATTGTAACGAAAATCCCGAATTCGGATACCGTAGCAACGAGCGTTTGGAGTTTCTGGGTGATGCTGTCCTGAATTTCATTGTGACAGAAAAGCTATATAAAGAGTTTCCCGAACTGGCTGAGGGAGAGTTAACTGAAATTCGTGCCTCTTTGGTTTGCCGCGATACCTTGGCCGAGCTAGCTTCTTCGCTCGAACTTGGCGACTGGCTCTTGTTGGGACGAGGCGAGGAATTAAGCGGGGGTAGGGCGAAGGCGAGCAACTTAGCAAACGCTATGGAAGCGGTGACGGGGGCTTTGTATTTAGACCAGGGGCTAGCCAAAGCGCGGAGGTTCATTCTCAGACAGCTCAAGCCGGACTTGGAAGAAATAAAGACGGGAAAGACAATGCCAAACTACAAGGCATTAGTGCAAGAGTTCATCCAAGGAGAGAAAAAACCGACGCCAGTTTACCGTTTGGTGGAAGCTGTTGGTCCTGACCACAGCAAGCAGTTCACCGCCGAAATCTTGGTCGACGGGGAGGCATTAGGTAGAGGAATGGGAAGCAGCAAAAAAGTTGCTGAGAGCCGAGCTGCAAGAGCAGCTTGGGAAAAATTGAGGTGTAGCCATGGGCAGACGAGACTATAGAAGACGAGAGTCAAAGAAACCCAAGAAGGGGGCGCAGAAAAGCAAACCGATTTCGGAACTCGTGCCACAGCTGGAGACAGAGGTAATCAAGAAGAAGAGGAAGCCCCCTGAAGAATACGAGGAATAGCTAGTTGGTAGCTTACCGGGAACTGTACCGTCATGGCAAGCTACGGGAACGGGTAGAGACGGCCTTGTCTTTACTTGAGACCTGCTCCGTGTGTCCCCGTAGCTGTGGTGTGAATCGGTTAGCCGGCGATATAGGGAAGTGCCGAACATCTCGCCAAGCAATGGTGTCCAGCTATGGGCCTCACTTCGGCGAGGAAGTCCCATTGGTGGGGAGGTATGGTTCGGGCACCATATTCTTCACTAACTGCAACCTTAGATGTCTATTCTGCCAGAACTATGCCATTAGCCATCTAGGCGAAGGTCAGAAGGTGAGCAAAGAAGAGCTAGCTTACATAATGCTCTCCGTTCAAGCTAGAGGATGCCACAACATAAACTTGGTGTCCCCAACCCACGTAGTTCCCCAAATTCTGGAGGCGCTGGAGCTAGCAGTGGATTCAGACTTGCATCTTCCCTTAGTGTACAACAGCGGTGGCTATGACTCTGTCGAGACCTTGAAGGTACTCGACGGTATTGTTGACATTTATATGCCTGACATGAAATACGACGATGAGGAAACGGCTAGAAAATTGTCAGACATTGAAAACTATCCTGAGGTAAATAGAGCAGCAGTCAAAGAAATGCATAGGCAAACAGGTGACCTGGAGATCAACAGGGAAGGAGTAGCTCAAAGGGGACTCCTGGTTCGCCACCTGGTTTTACCTCACGGTTTAGCAGGAACAAAAGGAATAGTGAATTTTCTCAGCAAAGAAATTTCCCGCAACACCTATGTGAATATTATGGCTCAATATCGTCCCTGCTATGAAGCTCTTCAAATTCCAGATTTAGGGCGGCGAATATCATCTGCAGAATTCCATGAAGCATTGTCTTTTGCCCAGGAAGCAGGGCTAAGCCGATTGGACAAAATCCAACCTGTAGAGGTTCTTCCCATTCTGTCAGAATGACAAGAGCGACCCAGAATGAGAAGGATAGCAAACAACAAAAAGGGTAACTCAGGGTAATAAATGGCTGATGTGGCACGTCTTTGCGCTACGGTCCACGGACGGGTTCAAGGTGTCTATTTTCGCTACTTTGTTCGGAACGTGGCCAGGAACCTAGGTTTAAAGGGCTATGTTTGCAACCTTGCCGGTGGCGATGCCATAGAAGTTCAAGCTGAAGGAGAGAGGCCAAAGTTGGATAGACTACTAGAGCAACTTAAGGCAGGCCCGCCGGGAGCCTGGGTCAAGAGAGTGGAAGTAGATTGGTCAGACTATACAGGGCAGTTCGACAATTTTAGTATAAGATATTAACAGAAAATCAAGATGACAACTCAAAATTCAAATCTTCTCAGTCCTCAAGTTGGACTCTGCCTTCGTTAATCAGTTTCAAGTGCTCGCAGTCAACCGCGGCTATTTGAGAAGCCTTAAGGTCAATTTCGTGAGGTTCGCCAATCAGGATTTTCCCATAATCCTCCACCTCCCCTTTCTTGGGATCATCGGTATAGGAGAATTTCTGATGAGCCTCGATAATGCCCAAATCAAAAGGCAACGTGAAATAGAGGTCAGCAAGGACTTTTTCAATCCCTAACTCGTACAGAGTTCCCCAGCCACCCGACCTGCCCTTTCTGTACTTGCTCACTGGCAAGAGACTCAGAAGGTTTGCGACACTGAAGTGCCCAGAGCTGCCAGACACCTTGAAGGGCGTAACGCTGATTAAGAAATCGCTGCGCAGCACCACGTTGGGCACCCAGAAACTCTCAACAGCGTGGAATTCAGTCAAAGGATTTTGAACCTCTATAAAAATTGAGTCCCTGATATCAAGCATAAGCACGTGATGAAAATTGTATCCTAAAGCCTGATATATTGGGTAAATCGATTCCCCGCTAGGGGTGCCATCGGCAATGAGGATGTCTGCATTACTGATTCTTCTAATGCCCCTGATAATAGCATTTAGCAGTCTGGGACTTGTAGTTACGGGGTATGGCAAGGGATAGCCAGCACAGGGTTTGATCAAAACTCGTCTTGCCCAAGCCAGCTGTGGAGGCGGGGCAAAGACAAAATCTGAATCTTTGACAATCATTGACTTCATATCAGCGACCAAATCTCAATAGTTATAAAGCTGGCTGCAATAGCATAATTTCGGTGGCGGTCGAGAGCTTTTCGGGCTCAAACTCCGCTTCACTACTCGCTACCTTTCTTACATCTTTTTTGCCCTTGAGGAAATCGTCGACACTGGCTATAGGATAGGCACATTTAGACGTCTTAAAATGCATGGGAATGGTTGTTCTCGGCTTTAATTGGTCACATACTTGGTTGGCTACGATGGCCTCAATAGTGAAGAAGCCCCCTACAGGAACAAACAGTATATCCACGGCACCAATTTCAGCGACCTGTCCGGGACTAAGCACATGCCCTAAATCACCCAGGTGGCAAAGCTTTAGGTCGTCTATGGTGAAACAAAAGACAGTGTTAGGTCCTCTCTGTGTGCCCTGAGAGGCATCGTGAGAAGTGGCGACGCCCTTGAACCGGATACCTTTGACAGTCTTTGTGCCGCTACCTTTAACCACTTCTGGTTTCCCTTGTACTGCCGAAACGTTATTGTGGTCGTCATGGTCATGGCTCACCAGAACGACGTCGGCAGTTTCCTTGATGGGAGAGTAGTTGATACCCCCACCCACAGCATAAGGGTCAGTAATTACTCTAAGACCATCTCTCGAGGTAATCAGAAAACAAGCATGACCCAACCACTTTATTTTCATACGGCCTCCCGATTTTTTGCCTCGCCCAAAGCTAATTCAACCAAAGTCCTGACTCCCACTCCGGTCGCCCCTTTTATCATGTAGCCACTTTCCTTCGCCGAGAAAGCAGTGCCAGCTATATCAATATGAACCCAAGGAACATTGGCAACGAACTCAGCCAAAAAGAGAGCAGCCGTAATAGCTCCACCATACCTGCTGCCCGTATTCTTAATATCGGCAACCTCGCTTTTGTTTTGTTCCTTATACTCGTCGGGCATGGGCATTTGCCACATCCTCTCACCGGTTCTTTCTGCAGCTTTGCGGACCTTATCTATCAGCTCTTGATCGTTGCCAAACAGACCGCTATATAAGGTGCCCAAGGCAACACGACAAGCTCCAGTCAAAGTGGCCAGGTCTATCAAAGGTGATAGACGTTGTTTTACGGCATAACTCAGGGCATCAGCCAAGATAAGCCTTCCTTCGGCATCGGTGCTTATCACCTCTATGGTCTTGCCATTCATTGTCTTCAGTACGTCTCCCGGTTTCAAAGCAGTGCCGCTGGGCAAATTTTCGGTAGCTGGAATAATGGCTGTGACATTAATCTTCGGTTTCAACTGTCCAATAGCCCCAACTGCTGTCATAACTGCGGCAGCACCAGCCATGTCATCTTTCATCTCATCCATTCCTTCCGACGCTTTGATGGAGATTCCTCCAGAATCGAAAGTTATGCCCTTGCCCAGAAAGCCAAAAACTCTTTCAGAGTCTTCGTCTCCCTTATAGGTGAGCGTTATCAGCTTGGCCGGCTGGTTGCTTCCTTTCGCCACCCCCAACAGTGCTCCCATGCCCATCACTTCCATATCCTCTCGATTAAAGACTCTGAATTCCAGACTATATTTGCTGGCTATTTCTCTAGCTATCTCAGCCATCTGGCTAGGTGTCATGTGGTTAGCTGGTTCATTGACCATATTCCGAGCGAGATTGGTAGCCTCAGCCAGGAGTTTTCCTTTGTCAATGGCCGCCTCCAGGATCGGGACTTTCTCCTTTTCTCTTACCACTATCAGCATTTCTGCGATATCTTCGTATTCAGGCTTCTTATACTTGGTGAAGCTATACAGCCCAAGAAGAGCGCCCTCAGTTATTGCTTTAGCTGAAACTTCAAGCCCAACATCACCCATGCCAGCGCCATGGAGTATTGTAGCTACCTTGTGGCAATTCAATTTACGCAATGCTCGACAAAATTGTCCAGTCACTCCGCGAATCTTATCGACAGTGAAATCCTGGCGCTTGCCCAACCCGACGACAGCGACTATCCTTGCAGGTAGCTTCCCAAACGTATGCACGATGCCAACGTCCTCAAACTTGCCCTTAATGTGATTTCGACTAATGAGAGAGCTGATAGCTCCATCCAGAGCCTTATCCACAGCGGCAGCAGCGCCGCTTGGTTTTTCCACACCTTCAAAAAGGCCAACTACAACAGCATCAGCTTCAATTTGAGCTATGTCTCCAATTATGACTTTAATCTCCAAAACTCCTCCCGTTAAGGCACTCCACGAAAATCTGCCCGTTTTCGTGGGCACCCAGTTAATCCAGTCCTAGTTTACCCCGGGTCCCCAGAAATTCAAAAGACCTTCCGCAGGGTCATCGAAAGGTGTAGATTCTTGAACATTCATTCTACTTTATTTGGATGAAGAATTGAAGAGGTTACTGAGGGAATTTCTGTTCTTTATCTACTTGTGGCTCGCACAATCTTGTCGACTGCCCCAGTAATGTCCTGTGAGGTATCAACCACAAGGTGATTGCGGGAAATCTTCTCCCTGCGAGGCCTCATCTTATTATAGACTTCCCACCCTGCTCCCGAGTCATATTGGGGCATGGTTCCTTTTTCTCGGGCCAGAAGACGTTGTCGCACCACTCCCGGGGGAGCTTCAACCCAGACCAGGATGAGCTTGGCCCCGGCTCTTTCAGCAGCGCGGTAAAGATATTCTCGATGATGCTCCAATAAATTTGTGGCGTCAAAAATGACAGGTATTCCCTTCCTTAGAAGCTCTTCGATGAGAACATGGCAAGCAGAGAAAAGTCGCTTGTTCTCCTGTTCGTTATACTGAGGGGCCGGAAACAGGACTTTTCGCAAAGCATCGCTTGCTAAGATCAGAAAAGGCAACTTTTCAGCGAGCTTGCGACAGAAAAAAGACTTACCCGTGCCTGGCAACCCACTTACCACTATCAGCGGAGGGTTGACTTGGGGTTGAGGTAAGCCGTTAAGACTTCGTCTTAATTTCTCTGTGTCTTCGTCCAGGCTATTTGTCATACACCTCAATTATCCCCACGAGTCAGGTTGTGTGTCAAGACCTCATCTTCGTTCAGCACCTTGGGGATCAGCGTGAAGCGCATCATCTTACAGGCTTTGAGCCTATGTGTTCGTCAACCCGCCTGTGTTAAGGAATGCCGCGACAATGACGGGGTCAAACTGAGTGCCCGCACAACGCTTAATTTCCTGTACAATTTCTGTCATGGACATGGCTGCCCGATATGGTCGGTCGGATATCATAGCATCGAAGGCATCGGCTATAGCCAGGATTCTGGCTCCCAACGGTATATCATCTCCGGCTATAAGCTGGTGAAGGCCACCCCCGTCATAATGATCGTGATGATGCTCTACCATCTCGGTTATCTGCTCATTAACCAGCGGCCGCACAATCTGAGCCCCGACACGAATGTGAGTCATAATGTGTTCGTATTCTTCACGTGTCAGTTTCCCAGGCTTGTTTTGGATAACGGGATCAACTGCAATCTTCCCGATGTCGTGGAGTAGACTACCCCAGCGTAAATTCTCCAGATCCTGTGCAGATAGACCAAGCTCATTGCCAATAGCTAACGCTATGTCAGTCACCCGTCGAGAATGCCCACCAGTGTATTGATCCTTGGCTTCGAGAGCAGACACCAGTGCCTCGATGGCGCTCAGGAAAAGTTTTCTAAGCTGCCCTGTCTGCTCCTCAATCCTCTCTTCTAGGTATTGCTGATACTCCCTGATCTCGAGCTGGAGATGTCTTTTCTCGAGAGCTTTCTTGATAGCCAACGAGAGTTCCTCCAAGTTAAAAGGTTTGCAGATATAATCATCAGCTCCCTGTTTCAGGCATTGAATGGCAACATCAATGTCATTAACAGCCGTAGCCATGATGACAGCTGTGTCAGGGTAGCCTAACTTTATTTCCGGGAGTAGTTCGATCCCTGACTTACCGGGCATTTTTATATCCAGAACAATCAGAGCGATCGGAATGGTCTCCAGCACATGCAGGGCTTGCTCACTATTGTTAGCCTCCTCGGATACGTAGCCTTCCCTGGATAATTTCAGGTGAAGGACTTTCCTGATCATGGCTTCATCGTCCACGATAAGCAACGTTTCTGGCGTCGAAATATTCTCCTCAGTGAGGTCAACCTTTTTCATAGCGTAACCTCAACGCGGTTGTTACCGTTAATGGGCAGTTCGACAAAAATGGTGGCTCCTTTACCTGGCTGGCTTGTGGCATATATCTGACCGCCGTGCTCTGCCACTATGCCGTGGCAGATGCTCAGACCAAGCCCGGTTCCCTTGCCTGCTTCTTTGGTGGTGAAGAAGGGGTCAAATACTCGCCCCAGATTTTCCTGCGGGATACCCGGGCCATTATCGGCGAATGAAACCACTACGCTGCCGTTCTGTCTTCTGGTGGTAATGGTTAGCGTTCCCCTGTTATGTGCCTGGATCATGAAATATTCCGCGTTGATAATGATGTTGAGAAAGACCTGTTGCATCTGGAAATGGTCAAGGGGAATTTCAGGAAGGTCAGGGGCAAGATGTCTCTCAACCTCGATACAATTTGATTTGTGCGCATAAGCTCGTAATTCGAGCACGTTCTCAATGATGGCGTTTATCTGGGTGAGCTGCTTCACTGGTCTGTGCTTTCGGGCAAATGTTAGGAGATTGCTCGTTACATTGGCAGCCCGCCGAGCCTCGTCGCGGATCATAGCCAGATCCTTGCGGATATAGTCGGGGGTGCCCTTCTCCATGAGCAGCTCGGAGAGACCAATTATGCCTGCAAGCGGGTTGTTAAGTTCATGGGCGGCGCCGGCTGCCAGTTCACCGATGGAAGCCAGCCGGTCAGTCATCATAAGTCGTTCATTTTGCCGCTTTTGTTCAGTAATATCTGTAAAGGAAATTAAGCCCGTTGCTCTGCCCTCATGCTTAATTCTCGCACCTGTCGCACTTATCCATATCTCTCGGCCATTTTTGGTGACCGCCCGAAACTCGTTAGTCCGCCTCAAATCCTTTTCAAACATCTCCTTCACAATAACACTGAGGATCCTATCCTTATCCTCTGGAGCAATGAAGTCAACTGGATTCAATCCAATACCTTGTTCTAGAGAACCCAAGTCCAATATTTTCGCAGCGGCTTGATTAGCCATCACTATTTTCATAGTCTTAGCGTCCAGAACAATCGTGCCGATGACTGAGCTATCGAACAAAGCTCTATATTTTTCCTCGCTTTGTTGCAATGCGTCTTCCATCCTCTTGCGCTCAGTAATGTCACGCCCAACACCACGGAACCCAATAATCTCGCCCTTGTCATCTCGCAAAAGAGAGACCGATGCTTCGGCAAACCCCGGGATACCCTCTTTGCGGACGACTTTCCAGGGGAAGCCCTTGTTTGGCGTGCCGGTCTGGTACACCTCATTGAAGACTCGAAATACGGGTTCGATATCCTCTTCAGCGGTGAAGTTTTTGTAGCTCATTCCAATCAGCTCTTTCTTGGAGTATCCTAGGTTGCGGTACACCGAATTATTGACAAAGGTGAAGTGTCCGCCGAGATCAACTTCAAAATAGCTATCCTCCATTTCCTCCAGTATAGTCCGATATCTTTCCTCAGACCGCCTCAGCGCTTCCTCTGCCTGCTTGCGCTCGGTGATGTTTGTGGCAATAATTTGAAAGCCAACCGGAACCCCGGACCTTCTAAGTATTTTGCCCTCTAGTTCAATCCAAATCCATCGTCCGTCCTTGCATTTGAACTGAGTTTCCCAATGCTTGGCAGGACTCCCTCCCAATCTAGCCGCCAGCCTTTCTGCCAGGAACTCCAGCGTACCGGCAGGGAACCAATCGAGCTGAAAGCCGCTCTTCCCGATGACTTCTCCCTGTGAGTAACCTGACTCTGACTCGAACCTCTGGTTGACATAGATGATTTTGCCCTTGAGGTCTGTATGAACTATGTCGACAGGTGCTTCCTTGAGCAGTGCACTCTTTTCCTCCTCCGCTTCTCTCAGTGCGTCCTCTGCTTGTTTGTGCTCGGTGATGTCCTTGACAAAGACCGAGATGCCACCTCGCGAAGGATAGGCGCTGATCTCAAATACGTAGTGTCTACCGTCAATATCATAATCGTTGACAAAAGTCCGCGGCTGTTGCGTCCTCAGCACGTTGCGGTACGCCTTTTCCATCCTTCTTCGCCAGGGCCTGTCTGGGAAAATCTCCGGGAGGGATTTCCCAATCGCATCGTTCGCCCGAATTCCTGTCAGGATTTCCGATGCCCTGTTCCAATAGGTATATCTCAGACGTTCGTCCATTGCGAAAAA
The DNA here is from genome assembly GCA_029857995.1 of Dehalococcoidia bacterium. Lineage (GTDB taxonomy): Bacteria > Chloroflexota > Dehalococcoidia > GIF9 > AB-539-J10 > RBG-13-51-36. The sequence continues at coordinate 3,258 of JAOUFZ010000026.1, read as the reverse complement.
GACGTCGGTGATGCTGTCGGCAAGCTCTCTGTACCTCTCTTCGTTCTCTTTTAGCGTCTCCTCCATCAGCTTGCGCTCGGTGATTTCCATGTAATTCCCCAAGGTTGCCCGCTTCCCATGGTACTGGATGGATTTGACTGTCGCCATAACCCAAACAATGCTGCCGTCCTTACAGGTCACCCTGAATTGATATGGCGAACGCAGCTCTTCCTTCAACATCTTCATCGTGTTTTCCTTCATCATCTCCCTATCTTCAGGAACAACAATCTCCAGGGAGTCTTTGCCCACCAATTCATCCACGGTGTAGCCAATGGCAATTGGGAAAGTGCTATTGACATAGCAAAACCTCCCATCTTGCATGATGCAGACCCCAACCGGCAATTCCTCGCTCAGAGTCTTGAATAGCTCATCGTCGTCCCTGCATTTGGCGGTGGATATCGCTGATTTCATTTGTTTAGCTCCTCAGTCGCTCCGACTTATCGCGAACACATGGTTAGTCTTGGTTTTAATGACGTCCACTTGAGCTGGGGTAAATAGCCTCCAACCTCGGCAGTCCCGATACTCTACATCGGAGACCATTCCTTCCTTCAGCCACCTGAAGAGGGTATTTCTGCTGATGCCTACCATCCGGCAAACATCGGCCGTCCTATAGTAAGTCTGGTCATTGATAACAACAGGCATATCTTCCTCTCGTGAGAATACTCAACTATGCCAAAGCATACTATTAATATAGGCGCGTGTATTGAAAAGCGTCAATCACCCATTTGTACCCATTACCCCCGTTACTTTAGTCCTAACCTGTTGGGCCGCTCCTGTCCGCCAGAAGTTTGCCACAAAGCGCCACACTGTTTTCACAATTCGCTACCATCACTAGCTCCCATGGGTACAAGGTCGCCACATTCATGGTTCCAGACTATAATGGGCCATGAGGCGAGATGATTCCTGCAATAGGAGGGACAAGCTAGACCAGGCTCAAGCGGGCTAAATCTCTCGTGAATGATGCCCGACCATCATTTCGTCAGAGTGAAACTAGGCCTTCGTCTTTTCTTAATTCGATAATCCGGTCGCGAATCATAGCGGCTTTCTCAAATTCCAGATTCTTAGCCGCTGCTTTCATCTCCGATTGCAGTTGCTTGATGAGTTGAAGCATTTCTTCTTTGGAAATAGAAGTAACCGCATAGGGAGTTCTTGTCTCGGCGACCGCTTGGACTCTCTCGGTTATATCTTTAACTGCCTTTCTTATTCCCTGGGGAGTGATGCCGTGCTCTTCATTGTAAGCTTCCTGAACCTGGCGCCGGCGCCGAGTTTCTTCTATCGCCTTCCCCATGGATTCAGTAACAGTATCAGCATACATTATGACATGCGCATTTATGTGTCTGGCGGCACGTCCCATGGTCTGAATAAGCGCCTCCTCAGACCTGAGGTAGCCTTCCTTGTCGGCATCGAGTATGACCACCAGACTCACTTCAGGTAAGTCCAATCCCTCACGAAGGAGATTAATACCCACTATCACATCGTAGACGCCGAGGCGCAAATCACGGAGAATTTCCACTCGCTCTAGAGTCTCTACCTCTGAATGCAGGTAATGAGTCTTAATCTCCATTTCTCTCAGGTAGTCGCTCAATTCCTCTGCCATTCGCTTGGTCAGCGTAGTTACCAGACAGCGCTCCCCCTTGCCGACCCGGCTTCTTATCTGGTAAATAAGATCATCAATTTGTCCCTTAACTGGCTTAACCTCCACGGTAGGCTCCACCAAGCCGGTGGGACGCACTAGTTGCTCCACTACTTGTTGACTACGCTCATATTCATAGGGCTTGGGTGTAGCCGACACGTAAATAGCCTGGTTGATGTGCTGGTTAAACTCCTCAAAATGCAACGGGCGGTTATCCAGGGCTGAAGGGAGGCGAAAGCCATAATCAACCAGTGTCTGCTTTCGAGAAATATCACCGTGGTACATGCCTCTTATCTGCGGCAGGGTCATATGTGATTCATCTATGAACAACAGGAAGTCATCGGGAAAGTAGTCCAGCAAAGTCCAGGGGGTACTTCCCGGTTCCCGTCGCTGGAGATGCCGGGAGTAATTTTCCACCCCAGTGCAGTACCCCACCTCTTGAAGCATTTCAATATCGTAATTGGTCCGCGCCTCAAGCCTCTGGGCTTCGAGCAGCTTTCCCTGGCTCTTTAACTCCTTTAATCTGTCCTTTAGCTCGACTTTGATGTCTTCGATTGCGGCCAGCAATTTTTCTTGAGAGGTAACAAAGTGCTTTGCGGGATAAATATCCACTTGATCCCGGTGAGCCAGCACTTCACCAGTGAGAGGATCAATTTCCACAATGCGCTCAATCTTGTCCCCCCAGAATTCGATTCGCAGAGCCGTTTCCTGATATGCGGGCTGAATTTCCAGGGTATCGCCTCGAATACGGAATTTGCCTCTGGTGAAATCATAGTCGTTTCTTTCGTATTGCATATCCACCAAGTGGCGGACCAGTCTATCTCGTTTATGGGATTTGTCTCTTTCAATAGCAAGGGCAAAGGCATGATATTCCTCAGGCGCGCCCAGACTATAAATACACGAGACCGAAGCGACAATAACTACGTCTCGGCGAGTGAAGAGCGACATGGTGGCAGCATGCCGTAGTTTGTCAATCTCCTCGTTTATATCGGTTTCTTTCTCGATATATAGGTCGGTGCTGGGGATATAAGCCTCCGGCTGATAATAGTCATAGTAGCTCACAAAATACCCCACAGCATTTTCGGGAAGAAATTCCTTGAACTCGGTTGCTAGCTGAGCAGCCAAGGTCTTGTTGTGACAGATAACAAGGGTTGGCCTCTGCATCCTCTCTATGACATTAGCCATGGTGAAGGTTTTGCCGCTCCCAGTCACCCCCAGCAGTGTCTGCTCGCCGTACCCTTTCTTTAAGCCCTCGACCAGGCTATCCACGGCCTGAGGCTGGTCACCGGTAAGATGAAAATCGGAGACTATTTTAAACTGGCGCATCGGGTTCTCCAGCTGCAACAAAAACAACAACTCTTAATAATATATAAGAAATAACGAAATTTTGCATGAGCGAGTGAAGAATCACCAGGGCCTATAAGTATCTTGTCAAATCAAGGTCTTGTTTGAGATATCCAGCCATGTTACAATTTGGCATCCTCGATACAAAAGAAAGGAAACTGATGATATGAAGTCCTATGATGAACTTGCTAAAGAGCAGAAGATGCGGGAAAGCAGTTTCTTGTCCGACGTGGGGGAATTGT
>JAOUFZ010000179.1 GCA_029857995.1 Dehalococcoidia bacterium | reverse complement strand
TGAGACCGCAAGGCATATTTGGTCGTTAGAGATAAGATGAAGATCCCCCGATTGACAACGTTAGTATCAGTAGCAGTCCTGGTGGTGCTGGCATTATTCCCGGTAATAGGGATCAGTCTGAGTTGGCTTAATTACCTCTTTCTGTTCTTCATATACCTCGCTCTGGCAAATATGTGGAACATGCTTGCCGGCTATACTGGACTGATATGCCTCTGCCCGGCTGCCTTTGTTGGGCTGGCAGGCTACACCCTAGCCATAGGCACGTGGGTCGGTGTGCCTTTTCAGGTGGGGCTAATTGCCGGGGCTGCAGTAGCAGCAATATTTGCTCTACTCATTTCCTATCCTGTCTTCAGGATGAGGGGCATCTATTTTGCCATCGGGACACTAATTCTACCGGAAGTGCTCAGGGTTTGGTTTTCTTTCTGGCGCCCTGTCGGGAACGTCTACCAAGGCATGGGTGCCGGTTACTCGGTAACAGGTGTAGCTGGTGTCACCCTGGTGGACACTTATTGGCTGGGGCTCGCCATCGCGGCGGCGTCAATCTTCCTGGTACATATGATTTTGAGAACAAGGCTGGGCCTGGGGCTGACGGCAATTCGCGATAATGAGAACACCGCCGCAAGTTCGGGGGTAAATGTTTTCCGATTGAAGTTGTATTCCTTTCTCATTGCCGCCTTCATAATGGGCATAGCCGGCGCTGCCTATTACATCTTCAGTCCGCGTATAAACCCGATGGGCGGCTTTTCTATACGGTGGCTACTTATGCCATTGATGGCGACTGTCATCGGGGGCGAAGGCATTGAAGAGGGGCCGATTATAGGAGCAGCCATCGTTACTTTCTTGACATTCCAATTGGCTGACTATGGTGCTTGGAGCTTGCTTATACAGGGAGTCATACTGGTTGTCGTAGTGGCAGTGATGCCACAGGGTATTGGGGGCTTGCTGCGCCAGGTGGGAGCTTATCGCTTCCCACTAAGACTCTTGCAGGCAGCCGAAGGCAAAATCCACAAAGCCTGAAGTAGAGCCGAGGGCTAGTTGCCAGTGCAGATTCTATGAGATACAATTCAGCGGAGTAGAAAGGTAGCGATGTTGGAAACAGCGGTTCTTTCCGTCGATAGGGTAAACAAGCATTTCGGAGGCATACTCGCTCTTAAAGATTTGAGTTTTGAAGTACAGGCGGGTGAAGTCCTGGGGCTGATGGGCCCTAATGGTGCTGGCAAAACGACGCTATTGAACATAATAGCTGGTACATATTCCCCTAGCTCTGGACGGGTGAACTTCGGTGGAAGAGACATCACGGGCCTCCCGGCGCACAAGCTCTGTCACCTTGGAATTGCCAGAACCTATCAGATTCCTCAGCCGTTTACCAGTCTATCGGCGCGACAGAATATTCTGGTAGCGGCAAAATACGGGGGCAAAAAGGCTGCCGGAATGGAACATGATAAGATATTCGATCTCGTGAATCTCTCAGAGCAGAAAGACATGCTGGCCCGCGATTTGGCAACGGTAAGTCTTAAGAGACTGGAGCTAGCCAGGGCCTTGGCCAGCAACCCGACATTGATATTGCTCGATGAAATAGCTGCAGGCTCAAGTGACAGGGAACTCCCGCGCATATTAGGCATAATAGAAGAGCTACGCAAGATGGGCAAAACAGTCGTACTGGTTGAGCATGTTATGAAAGTGATGGTGGAGGCAGTTGATAGGATCATCGTGATTGACAAGGGGGAGAAAATCGCCGAAGGGACGCCGGGCGAGGTAATGAAAGATGAGAAGGTACTGGCAGCCTATTTCGGCTAGTGTTAACAATAAGCTCATTGTGAGCTGAGATGGAAAAGTGTGCTCAGGAAATATCTCAGGGGCCACTGCTGAAAGTCAGCAATATAGACGTATTCCACGGCACCTTTCAAGCTCTGTGGGACGTGTCGTTAGAAGTTAAAGCCGGCGAAATAGTCGGTCTTATCGGTGCCAATACCTCAGGGAAATCTACTCTGTTGGACGCAATATCAGGTTTGTTACATCCTGTTAAGGGCAAGATTGAATTTGACGGGCAGGACATCTCCACTATGGAACCCTTTCGCATAGTTGAACTTGGCATCACTCAGGTTCCGGAAGGAAGAGGAATTTTTCCCGACATGAGCGTGCTTGATAATCTCATATTGGGTTCATACAATCAGAGGGCGCGGGCGAGAAGAAAAGAAAACCTAGAAAAGGTCTATCAACACTTCCCTATACTGGAAACGAGGAAGAAACAGACGGCTAAAACGCTGAGCGGGGGAGAGCAGCAGATGTTGGTCCTGGGGCGGGGCCTGATGGCGAACCCTAAGCTTATGCTGCTGGACGAGATGTCTCTCGGTCTTGCTCCTATCATTATAAACAGGTTATACAAAGCGTTGCAGGGGATCAGGGAGAGAGGCATTACCATCCTCTTTGTGGAACAGAATGTGAAGCGGAGCCTGCAGGAAGCTGACCGGGCCTATATTCTGGAAGGGGGACGTGTAACGCTAGGCGGCACTGCGGGAGAACTCCGTGAGGACGAGAGAGTTAAGAAGGCGTATTTCGGCGTATGAATCATGAAGCCGGCGAGGATATGCCATTAGCCGCCAGCACGGCCCGGCCCGGGATGTTCCTGCGCATCCGCCTACTCAAGTCTACACTCCCCTATACGGCAGTCAGCGGTCAGGTAGGACAGGTAGCAATACTGTGCCATTCTGGGCAACCGTCTCGGTACGACAGAGGATCGTGTAGTCATCAATTTGCTGCTGTGTCCGGTACCTGGACGCATCAAAGAAATCATAGTGAACCATCTCGTTCCTGTCTCTCATAGTCTTCCCGGGTGGTTCCATATCGGGATAGCCGACCACCAGTAGTTCGTACACCATGTACTCTTTGGGGATTTTCAGAAGGGCCTTGATTTGTGCCTGTGCAAAAGGGGTTTCAATAACGGACACCTGCTGTGCACCAAGCCCTAGTGTGTTTGCTGCCAGGATCATATATATGAGG
>JAOUFZ010000025.1 GCA_029857995.1 Dehalococcoidia bacterium | reverse complement strand
CTCCAGGCAGTGACTCTCTTGTAACCTCTGGATGCGGTTAATCGTCTTTCTCTTGAACAAATGCACTACCTATAGGGGGAGGGCAGAGGATGCAATTGCTTCCTCTGATATAACAAAAGCCCCTTTTGTTAAGCATTGAACGAAACGTGATTTTGCGTAGCCGAGATAGCTTAATAAGGGACCTAGAAGAAGTCCCCACCACCATCGCCATAAGTGCGGAAGTTACCTCTGGTACATGAGAAGATTTAGGTAATGATAATCCATCTTCTCAAATCTTGTGTGTTCTACCACAATGCGGGCACTTGATTTGGGGCTCTTTGAAATTAGGTGGCAGACGCAACTTGGCGCCGCAATCGCATGTAATGGTTTTATAGTTATCCAGCCGCCACATTACATCTGAGGTCTCACGAGCTCGCTGTATCTCGTTTAGTTCACCCGCTTCACCCTCCAGCTTTACCGTTGCTATTGGGACTGTTGCAGCGGCAAGGCTGGCAGCAGGTACAACCCCCTTACCTCCATGGACCTGGCGGTAAACCTGGTCATAATCGTTAAAAGAGGCGCCAGCCATGGCACGCAGGATGCGTATCCTCTCTGATATAGGGGGATGGGTGCTGGTGAGGTCGCTGGCTTTCAAGCCTTTCTTGCGGAAAGGATTGACGATATACATAGGGGCTGTGGCCTTATTGGCTGATTTCAACTGCCCGGTTGAGGCACCCAGCTTTTCCAGGGCTGAGGCCAGTCCTTCAGGGTATCTGGTGTAAAGGGCTGAGGAGGCATCTGCCAGGTACTCTCTCTTCCGAGAGACGGCAAAGTAAATGAGTTGCGCAAAAATCGGCGCCAGTATCATAAATACGAGTGCCACGACCAGGATTATTATCTGAGCCCCCCCACCTCCTCCTGATGAGGAGCTTCTTCTTGACCCGGCGCCCCCAAAAATTAGGAAACGTGACCCATACCACGCCAAGAGCACGATAGTACCGAGCAGGACACTGCACATCGCCATGAGCAGGACGTCCCGGTTCTTGACGTGGGATATCTCATGACCAATGACCCCCTGCAATTCATCGCGGTTCAGTTTCTGGAGCAGTCCCGAGGTAATAGCTACGGATGCCCGATTGGGGTCACGACCGGTGGCGAAGGCATTTAATGCCGGGTCATCGATGATGTATATGTCGGGCATTTTCTCCAGCCCGGAGGCAATCTTCATCTCCTCAACCACGTTGTACAGGCGGGGGTGGTCATCGGGCGTAATCTTCTTTGCCCTCGACATGCCGAGCAGAATACTATCGCCCTGGAAATAGGCAACCAGACTCAAGATCGCCCATAATAATATGGCGATGACCAAGCCCGTGATAGCGCTATCGAAGTACAGGCCCAGGAAATAGCCAATGAGGATCAGCAGTGCTCCCATGCCTATTGTCAGCACTACCGACCTTATCTGGTTAGACCTAATCTGTTCCCACACAGTTGAGTTATCCGCTTACTGAGTGAAACTCACCTTGGGAGCTTCTCTTTCGGCGGCTAGAGTAACCTCGAAGAATTCACCAGCTTTGAACGCGAACATACTGGCTACAACGTTGGATGGAAACATGTGCGTCTTGTTGTTGAACTTCAGGACTGAATCATTGTAGAACTGGCGAGAAAAGCTTATCTTATTCTCGGTTGAGGTAAGCTCCTCTTGAAGTGCCAGAAAGTTCTGATTGGCTTTAAGATCAGGGTAACGTTCCACTACAACCAGCAAACGGGAGAGTGCTGAACTCAGCTCGCCTTCGGCCTTAGCTCGCTCGCCGGCTCCAGCAGATGACGCTTGCTGGGCAATATTGCGGGCTTTGGTCACCGCTTCCAGGGTTTCCCGCTCGTGTTTCATATACCCCTTGACGGTTTCCATCAGGTTGGGAATGAGGTCATAGCGTCGTTTCAACTGGACGTCAATCTGCGCCCAGGCGTTCTTGACTTGATTACGAAGCCTGACCAGGCCGTTGTAGTTAGCCCATAAGAATATCCCAACAACCACGACAATGACACCGATAATAATACCTGGAATCATACTAAACCTCCTTTAACTCAATTAGCCTATATTCTAGCTCGGAGAACACTACTTACACAAGCCATGTCTCTGGCAAGCTTCCTGCAGCACGACGATGAGAAAGCTCAGCTTATCCGATTGTTATATCAACCTTTTTGCTGATGTCCAGTCCGCCGGGAATATCGAGCTTGGCCAGCAGATACCACTTGATTTGTTGAAACGGAATTGCGCCCGTCAACGCCGCTGCTGTTTGTGCGACCTTCAGTACTTGGCCAAGCTTGCCTTCTGGTCCTGGCATCTGTGGTCCCGTGCCCAGAATATCTGCTGGTATCTTTATCTCGAAGCGATATTCTGGCCCTTGGCTGTATTCCTTTTCGCTGTCCAGCTGCTGCTTGAAGTCATAGATGCGCACGGTCTTCGTAGTCGTTGACATCGACATTCCCCCGCCGCCCATCGTCCCTCCAACCCGCGGGGCTGTCTGCGTGCTCTTATGCTCCCCGATCAGGGATATACTCACTTCCCTCGCTTTGACTGGCTTGTTTAATGTCAGGGAAACACTGCCAGAAATAATGTCTGCCGGAGCATAGTGGCTCTTTTGAATTGCGATATTAATTTTCCCTTTGCCAAACATATTCCCTCCTTCTTTCGATTCCCGAGTTAGGTGGATCACCCACACCTAGGATAAACAATGTTACTATGCTAAGGTCGTTTCTTCAATCTTTCTTTACCATTATCAGTCCCGGCCCTGAATTGATAGCTTGGCCCTATATTGCAAAGGTGCTTATTGTCCAGCGTGAAGGGTTTGCTAATCGTCTCCGGTTTTACTCCGGGGCTTCGAACACTTCCTCTAAGAAACTGATGACGTGTCCCCTGGAATCATCTTTTGGCGGATGTCCCCCGGCCAGATGTCTTATTAGTTGACTAACCTCACCTCCGTCAAACCACAATCCATGTTTATCACGGCATATGTCGGTAAGCATTTCAGGCTGTCCGCCTATCGCTGTTTTCTTCATCTTATGGCCACAGATGGGGCAATTTCGTTTCTTTTCTGACGAAGGGGCTTCCTGAGAGTTGAAGATGTCGTCGAAGAACGCCTTTGGCTCTCCAAGTCCGTACGACTTAAGCGAAAGCTCGAGCTCTCCCGAGTCAAACCACACCCCCTTGCAGCTATTACAATAATCAAGCTCAATATTGCGATATTCAACGACTATCATATCGTATTTACAAACAGGGCATATCATTGCTTTCAGACCTCATCAGGTGGTTTTAATAGTGTAGATGTCCTAGGAAGCCATGTCAAGGTTGTTGTTGCATGAGCTCCAGATAATACCAGCGAAGTAAATGCATTGAGAATTAGGTCTTCGCCCTTCGGCGCCGTCTGAGCCAGATTACCAGAGGTGGCACCCAGGCCCAGCAGAAGATGCCAAGCCAGATGAGCACAGTGGCCAGCCCTCTGCCAAATGTTGTCAGCCCACGCACTGCCGATTGCAAAGCGGCGGAAGCGCTCCAGGGTCCAGCCAATCCCTGTGTTTCCTGTAAGGTTACGTCAATAAGTGCCGTCTCTGAGGTGTGCTCCAGATATTGCATGCGGCCTTCAATTTGCTCAATTTGCCCTCTCACATTGGAAAGCTCTTTCTGCACCTTCAGCATTTCGTCTACCGTCTCTGCTTTCTCCAACAAGACTAGATACTGGGCTTCGGTCGCTTGAAGGTTGCTTAGCTGAGCTTCCAGGTCAACATATTCCTCAGTTACATCCTCTGCCGTGGTAGTCTCGTAGGGCACGGCTACAGCCAACTGGCGCAGCCTGACAAAAGCCTCTTCAAATTTTTCAACAGGAACGCGGATGGTAATGTGACCAGAGACGCCCCGTTCATATTCATGCTTATATGAGGAAACTACATAGCCGTTGAGCTCGTCAGCCATCTCAGCGACTTCATCCATAGTCTCGGCTGTATCTTCCACCTCCAAACTTATGGAGCCTTCCTTTACGATTTTGCGGTCTTCAGTTGACCCCTCAGGAATCTCTCCTTCGTCTTGCCGTCCGTCACCAGGTACATTGGGCGCTTCTGATGGCGAAGCACCGCAGCCGCTTATTAGCACTAACCCCAGAATCAGCAGTAGTAGAATTGAAACTCTAAGTCGCTTATTCATTTTTGCCTGCTTGATTACTGCCTTTATTCCGGCAACTCCCGGAGGCAGTTTGACAATATTATACCATGGTAGGCCGAAATCTTGAGGGAGGTCTAAACAACCTCTATCTCTATGTCGTCCGCGCTCTTCACCGGTTTCTTCAAATCAACCAGGGCTATGGTGCGCTCAGAAATATAATGTCTATAAGCCGAGGAGGTGAATATGGTAAGGCATCTTTTGCCATACATTGTGGGTGGGGCATCCGGCTGGTGAGACCTTATCAGGACATTTTCGCCCAGGCGGGACATGATTTCGTTGAACCAGCCTCGCCCGAATTGAGGTCTCCCGGTGTAGGGGTCGATTCCCAGAGACTTTCCCGCCCTTTCCTGCCAGTCTCCCCATGTTATTTGATGCCATTCGGCACTACCTAACCTTATCCTATTTATATCTTGTAGACCTGACACACCGGGAAGTGCTCCATGCAAAGCAATGATGCCATTTGGTGTGGACACGGCCAGTGGCAACCTGGAAAGGACCTCACTATATCGCTGGCGAAGTTCGGCATCCAGTCCTTCCCAGAAATCGGCAGGGTGGAAGCTGCCCACGGCATAGCCCTCGTGATTTCCCATAAGCAGGTAAAGAGAATCGGGGTGCTCAATTTTCTGCTCAAGCAAAAAGTTGACGTTTTCTGAGGAAGCTGGTCCCCGGTCAACATAGTCTCCCAGGAAAACCAGCTTATTCTTTGGCTTGAGATACCTGTGGATAATTTTCTCCGTGGCTTCGAGGTCACCATGGGTATCGCCAACGAAAATAACTCTGTCAGATTCCAGCTGTATCAACTTTGCTTCTGAGGCAAACCTCTTCTCTGCCCCGTTGAGCAACTCTTTTATTTGTTCTCTGGTCATACTACAAAGCCTGCCGGCTCGGAGAAGTATATACTTTCATCAGCATAGATGTTTTTCGTGATAAAAATCAACACCTACTCTGGAAAGCCTCGTCGATGATTGTTTTTGCGTGAGTGCTTTTGATATGATGCGAGTATGAAGGCAGGCCTGGTCTATGACCCAATCTATCTGGAACATGATACTGGCGACCACGTAGAGAATTCTCGCAGGCTGGTAGATGCGATGTCCTATTTGAAAGAGACTGGAATTAAGGAGAAACTCATCTCTCTGCCTGCGCGCCCCGCCTTGCTACAAGAACTGGAGATGATACATGCGCCGGAGTACATCTCTTATGTTAAGAGCAAGGCGGAAAACGGTGGTGGTTGGCTTGACCCCGATACCGTAATGTCTCCGAGATCTTACGAAGCGTCCTTATATGCAGCTGGCGGAGTCCTGGTGGCTGTAGAGGCAGTGATGAACGGAAAAGTGGATGACGCTTTTGCTTTGGTTAGACCGCCAGGGCACCATGCCACTCATGATCGAGCCATGGGCTTCTGCATTTTCAACAATGTGGCCATCGCTGCTAGATTTGCCCTAAGCAAGTTCAATCTCAACCGTGTGCTTATCGCTGATTTTGACGTCCACCATGGCAATGGGACGCAGGATGCCTTTTATGCTGATCCCGAAGTCCTTTACTTCTCCACCCATCAGTATCCCTTTTATCCCGGGACAGGATGGATGGATGAAACTGGAACGGGTGAAGGAGAAGGCACTACGGTTAATTTTCCCATGGCTGCTGGCTGGGACGATGATGAATACTTGAGAGCTTTCAACGAGGTCTTGGTGCCAGTAGCCCGAAGATTTCAGCCCCAACTCATCCTGGTTTCTGCTGGCTTCGATCCCCACTGGGCTGACCATCTGGCTATGATGAAGGTGACTATCGCAGGTTTTGCTCAAATGGCGACGATATTGAAAGGACTGGCTGCCGAACTATGCCAGGGACGTCTCGTTTTCACCCTTGAAGGTGGCTATAACCTTCGCGTGGTTGCTTCGTCCATAAAGGCCACATTTGACGTACTTTTGGGTAACTCGAACATGGAAGACCCTTTAGGAAAAGCATCAGTGGCAAGAAAGTCCGAGGGATTTGACGAGCATATCGAGGCAATAAAGAGGACACACCGTGTTAGCTGATAGCTCTCGGCTTACAGCTATTACACCCGTGTCTTAGCCCAGGGCAGCAGCGAACTCCAATCTCCTCTTTCCCATACCACCAGAAGCGGGCCGGCGACGCAGATAGAGTCGTATGTGCCGATAAGGACACCGACGAGCAATACCAGGACAAAATAGTGTATGGTAGCTCCGCCGAAGAGGAATAAGGCCAGGATAACGAAGAGCGTAGTCAGGCTGGTATTCAGACAGCGCCCCAGCGTTTCCACAATGCTGGAGTTTACTGTTATGGCAAAGTCAGAGCTAAGACCTCTGGCTTTGTTTTCCCGGATGCGGTCGAAGATAACCACAATATTGTTAATGCTGTAACCCACAATCGTAAGCAGCCCGGTGATAAACAGGGCATCAATTTCCAGTCCGGTGAGCAAACCCAGTAGGGAGAAAATGCCTACTGTTATGAACACGTCGTGAACAAGGGCAATGACAGCACAACTGCCCCAGCGGAAGGGCTTAGGCATGCGGCGGAATGCCCAGACAATGTAGAACAACATAGCTATAGATGCTACTATTAGGGCAATGACAGCACTGCGTGCTGTTGCTGCTCCCACTGTCGCAGAAGCCAGATAGTAATCAATTACTTCAACTTGAGAATTCAATTCTGCCCCGAGTTCCTCCGCCAGTGCTTGTGCCTCATCTGAGGTTATTTCTTGGGTATGGATGATGAAACTGCCCTCGCCAGCGTTTTGAATAGTTGCCTCGCTATATCCCAGCTTAGCCATCTCCTCGCGCAGCTGGCTTTGCTCCACCGCCGGGCTAAATTGAAGAGTCATAGATGTCCCGCCGGCAAAATCAGTCCCCAATCGCAGAGGAGTCCCAAGCTGTATTTGAGAGATAATCAAGGAGGCAATGCCGATAATTACGAGGATCCAGGAAATCAAGAAAAACCACCGCTTCTGACCAACGAAATCTATCATTTCGTATTCCTCACCGTTTGAACTGACGTTACTCCATAGGCCGCCGGGTTGGTGACCACCTGGCTGCCTACAATCAGGCGGAGGAAGGTTCTGGTAACGGTGATAGCAGTGAACATGGATAACGCCACACCGATAAACAGGATCAGGGCAAAGCCTCTGACCATAAAAGCGCCCATCGTACCGCCGAGCCAGAAGAGGACGATACAGGCAATAAAGGTGGTGATATTGCTGTCCCTGATAGCTGTCCAGGCGCGGCTGAATCCAGCCTCAACGGCAGCTCCTAGACTACGCCCCCCCCGCAATTCCTCCTTCGTGCGCTCAAAGATAAGGACGTTGGCGTCTACTGCCATGCCTAGAGAGACAATAAAACCGGCGAGGCCAGACAAAGTCAGCGTTACGGGAACAAGCTTGAAAATGGCTAGAAGCACGACTCCATAAATCCCTAAACTAAGGCAAGCCACTAAGCCGGGCAGACGATAATAAACAAGCATAAATATTAGTAATAGCACTATCCCAATTCCTGCTGCCATTATGCTCTTCTGGATAGAGTCCTGCCCTAATGTGGCGGTCACAGTCCGTTCATAAAGTGGAATGCTAGATTCAAATTCTCCATTTACCCATCTCCCTAGCGGAATGTCGATGCGCCCGGCGTTGAGCAAATCTTTTAGTTCAGTGGCATCAGCAAGGCTCAGCCCCTCAATTTGTCCCTTGTCTTCTATCACCGCCTGGACTACGGGGGCTATTACATGACCATCCTCACCCTGAAGTGGCTCATCGCCAAGGTAGATAGCTAATTGTTTTCCCAGAAGGCGGGTTGTTATTTGTTTGGAAAGCTGCGCTCCCGTTTCATCCCACTCGAATACTAAGAGCGGTTTGCCATACTGGTCTACAGCAACGTCAGTGTTCTCTTTGAAATATCTGCTGGTAAGGGTTAATGTCTCGTTGTTCACCGTTCCTGTAGCAGGAGTCCAATTTCCTGCGGCATCCTGCTCTCGGAATTCGAGTATGGTGAAGAGCCCGACCATCTCCTTAGCCTTTTCGATGTCAGCTATACCGGGCAGCTGGATGACAATGTTGTATTCCCCTTCGCGTTTCTGTATTTCGACAATGGGCTCAGTTATGCCCAGAGCATTGATACGCCTTTCTATAACCCCCTTCACCCCGTCCATAAGCTCATCCCTGTTGCCGGGCTCGACATCGCTTAGATTACCCTGGTAGACCAGGTAGCTACCACCGGCGAGGTCAAGCCCCAGCCTTAGTCCTTCCCTGCCAAGGACATTTCTATCCAGCGGAACTACGGACCATAAGGCGAAGCCGAACAACACCAGGATGAAAATCAATAGATAAACGGTTCTTCTTCTCAATCTAGTCAACCTTTGCGTTAGGGATTGTTTTTACTCCAGAATTCCGAAATTTTCTGGAGACTTTTGTGTGCTGCTTCTTCACAGTTGACAACTCCCTTTGCACTAAGGCTAATGCTTCTTCTCTGCCACTCAACTCGCCGCTGGCATGAGCCTCGTTGACCATGGCCAGGAATTTACCAATAAGTGGTCCTGGTGGTAGGTCAAATGTGTCCATTATATCATCGCCATCAATGAGTTTCACCGGTAAGATTTTGGCTTGCTGCTTGTCATGCTCTGCCAATATGTAGTCTGTTAATTGGCAATGTTTTTTCCATTCCTCCATAGATGCCAGGGGTCCGCGGCTGGCCAGATAGTCGGCTAAAGCTAGAAGTAGAATATCAATGCCAGCCTCGCCAGTATCCCGGAAGTAGCGATAAATTGCCCGTTGAGTAGGCAATTCATCATTTGCCATTTGAGCTGGGCGGAGGTGATGGTAGACAAGGCTTTCTACCAGTCTTGTTTCCCGATTGCTAAATCGCAACCGTTCCAAAATGTTCGCAGTTATGGCTGCCCCTTCTTTGCTATGCCCCAAAAATCTGGCTCTACCTGTATCATCAATAGACTTTGTCATTGGTTTAGCAATATCATGAAGTAGTCCACCTAGTTTAAGCAGAACCTTATGGTTACTTCCGCTGGAGACTTCCTGGGACAAGTGCCTGTCTATTGCGTCGGACCAGGGACTAGTAGTTAGCATGTCTTCGTTGCTGTACTCCCAATCGCTTTCTCTAAGGAGGAATTCTACCGCAGCTACGGTCTGTAAAGAGTGTTCGAAAACATCCCAGAAGTGTACTGTTGGCTGCTCTACTCCCTTGCCCTCCGCTAGCTCCGGGATCATAGCGAGCAATAAGCCAAGCTTATCTAAGTATTTCAGATAGTAAGTAGCTCGGGGCAGAGCGAGCAAACGAAGTAACTCTTCTCTAATCCTCTCCCCCGGGACTTCAGTGATAGTCTGGGAATAGCGGTGGATCAAAGATTCTGTCTCTGGTTCTATAGTGAAGTTAAGCTCGGCAGCTAACCTCACTGCCCGCAAGAGTCTAGCGGCATCGGCTTCGAATATCTGCTCGCTTACCCGCCGCACTATCTTGTCCCTCAAATCCTCCTTGCCAGAAAAGGGGTCGATAAGCTTCAGGGGAGATCGCTTCTCAGCCACGGTAGCTACCGATTTTCGGGAGCTCAGCTTCCTGGCTGTGCTGGCAGCGACAAACTGACTGAGTTCCACAGCCATGGCGTTGACGGTGAAATCGCGGCGGGCAAGATCAGATTTGATGTCTCCGGCAAAAGAACAGAAATCAAAATGCCACTCTATACCGCGTAGTTCCTGGTCTCGTGCAGTCTTTCCTGGCTGCTCATCTTCAATCACCACCACTCTAGCTACTTTGTTAACATCGTCAAGGAGTACGAATTTGCCCCCTATTTCTTTGGCTACTTTGCGGGCTATGCTTATGGCGCCACCGCTTACAGCAATATCTATATCGTTAGTATGTCTTTTCAAAAGCCGATCACGAATGAAGCCACCAACGATGTAGCCTTGCTTCTTCTGGATAGTTAATAAGTGGGATATCTTAGCCAGGATGGCGAGCAATCTGCCGCTTTTTAGGGAAGACATGACTGAGCATTATAGTTTGAGCAGCGGGAATTGTAAAGGTCTGTTTACTTTCCCGAAGCATTGTTACTTTGGCTTCTGAATCGGAGTACATTTCATCGGGATAACGTCTGGCAGGGAGAGGACGGCTCGAGCTAGTTCATCCTGCTAACCTTAGAATAACATAGGAAACAGGGAGCCAAAGACTCGACAGCTGGCTAAGCTAAGCGATTTGAAGAATTCAAAGGCCAAGCACTTTCTTGGGATTCTCATAGTAGAGTTTTCTCAGGATTTCCTTATCCAGATTGAAGCCTTGATGTACCCAGTCCGACTCTCCAAACTCGCAGGTATACTCTGCCTTTTCGTGAAGGTCAATATCACAACTTATCCTCTCATAGAGCCAGTCGAAATCATTCCTGGCGGGACGCAAAATAATATCAGAACCAAACAGGATTCTGTCCTGGTACTCTATAACAAAATCTCTTATCGTCTCCAGATCCTGCTTCAGATACCGGTGGTACCTGGCGATACCGCCGCCCATGGAGAGGTCAATATACAGGTTTGGGTGTTTGTCCAGGAGCTCGGCAATCCGGTCAAGATCAATCCCGGCCATTATTGTTGAACCGTAATGAGCATGGATGAAAGTAACTTCTGGGAAATCTCCGTATACTTGGTCCAACTGGTCTTCTAACCCGGGGATATTAATAATGCTACCATGGATCAAGACCGGCACGCCGTATTCAGCCGCCTTCTCATAGACCCTGTACATGTTTTCCGAATTGAGAGGCTCGTCGTAAAAACTCGGGTGGCCGCCGATCAGCTTTATTCCCTTTGCGCCCTCAAGGATGTATTGCTCAACAAGCTCGGCCGCATGCGGATCAGCTTCATCAATTGTGCAGAATGGTATAATCTGATCCGGGTACCGCCTGGCGGCCGCTATCAGAAATGTCCAGTAAATCTTGTGGTACTTGTTATCGGGTGAGTAACCGGTGGGGACGAACAGAACTTTGGAGATGCCGAAGCAACTAGCGGCTTTTAGAAACAGTTTGATATCACCCCTGAACCGGTAGTGCTCGTGCATATCAATCTTGCCGTAAAGCCCGTCGAGATGCAAATTGTCTTTAACTGGAAGGAATTGTTTTGAGATTAGCCTGGCCTTCCTCTCGTTCATTCTATCATCGCTCTGGGAAGAACCAGGAATAAGATTCAGCATTTTAGCGAAGGCAAGATAGGGATCGTCTACCGGCTCCAAGAAATCCTCTTCACTCAAGGCTATTCCGTTGGTGACGAACAAGTCCTGCAGATACTCACCCAATGTCTGCGGGCGAGGGCGCAAATCATGGACAGCCACAATCCCGATGGCGATTATGGCGATTGCAAGCAGGACCAGAAGTGACTTTCTAACCATATCTCCCTCTTGCCAAATAGGTCGTCAGGGCAATCGGTACAGCCCGTGTTCTCTCGGGTAATGTAGTGAAGACAACAACCGACGATCAGTTATTACAAACGGACTGTCCAAACAACCTCTCCTTGCGGGTGGTAATCAACGACTGCTATGGTTGTCTCCTCTATCTTTTCGTCGCTGTTTCCAAAGGCCAAAGTTTCCGTCTTAGCTGGTTTGGTTGGTGTTCGGGCTGATTCTATTCCATAGCCATGGCAAAGTCAATCGAGTTCCTTTGTCGGTCTCCAACTTGCCCAAACTATCGCGGTATCCGTACAACAAAGAAGGTGACTCCCTTTCCACCTCTGCGTGGACACAAACGGTCGGGAAATTCCCTTGGCTGCGCTTTGCCTCCTCAACATGGTGGCTTTACTAGGTATGGGAAACTATCATAACTTTCTGACGCAGGTTCTTACTTGTTGCAGGAGCCAGAGGCGCTACCTTTCTACGCTCTCGCCTGTCTTGCACGGCATTATTATTTTGGCTTGTAAATCGGAGTACATTTCATGAGGATAACGTCTGCCAGGGAGGGAAAAGGTCGGGCTAATCTGTCCAGTGTGTTGAGAAGAGCATAAGAAACAGAATGGGGAAGTTTGGAGAGAATACTACCCCACAGAGGAAGTCCGAAAAAGAGGGATATTCCCTTTGTTTTCTTAATCTCGAAGCGTTGCTTCACCAGGCTGCTTAGTAATTGGCAGTCAAATTTATATTTGTGGTCTGACGGTAACTCCCAGGGTTTCCTTTCCTTAGCCAGGTAAGGGGAAAGAAACTTTGTTATTGGATATAGCTTCTTACCCCAGCGGAAACCGAGACTATCAAAATTAGCTACGGAGATTATCATCTCTCCGTCAGGTTTAAGCACCCGGGCAATTTCCTCCATCGTTTTGCTGGGGGAAAAGAAATGGTCCAACGCCCCCTTGCACATAACCTTATCAAAGGATTGTGGCTTAAAGGGCAAATCCTCCCCTATTCCTTGGGCCAAAGCTACCCGGGCGTTACTTTGACTCAGATACTCTTTAGCTCG
>JAOUFZ010000024.1 GCA_029857995.1 Dehalococcoidia bacterium | reverse complement strand
GGGAAATTTATACATAATCTGGTGGTAAAGGCCAGTACGGACACGTTTGGCTCAAAATTGAGCCAGGCGAGCGTGGCAGCGGATTTCAGTTTGGTGACCGGATTCGGGGCAGATCAGTACCAAGGGAATTTGTTCCTGCGGTCGAAGCCGGGGTCAAGTCGGCTTTGCAGAGCGGAGGATTGGCCGGTTACCCTGTGATAGATGCGAAGGTGACCTTGTATGACGGAAGTTTTCATGAAGTTGATTCTTCAGATATGGCTTTCAAGATGGCAGCCTTCATGGCGATGAGGGATGGGATACACAAAGCTAAACCTATTATTCTCGAGCCAATTATGGAGGTGGAAATAACAACTCCCAATGAGTTCCTGGGAGATATCATTGGGAATCTGAACTCTCGAAGAGCACATATCGAAGGCATTGAGAGTCGCGACGAGGTCTCTGCTGTCCGTTGTCTTGTTCCTCTGGCAGAAACATTTGGTTTCGCCGGAGATTTGAGATCGGGCAGTCAAGGGAGAGCAAGCTACACCATGTGCTTTCATCGCTATGAAGAATTGCCTCAGGATTTGGCTGACCAAATTGTAGCCAGAGCAGGAAGAACCAGATGACCGAGCAAAAAGTTCGTATCAAAATCAAGAGCTTCGATCATAAATTGGCTGATCAAGCAGTAAGGCAAATAATAGATGCGGTGGAGCGTACTGGGGCCATCGTGGTGGGCCCGGTACCTTTACCCACACGTATCGAAAAATTTTGTGTTATTCGATCCCCTAATATAGATAAGGATTCCAGGGAACAGTTTGAAATCAGGACTCATAAGAGGGTAATTGATGTTTTGCAGCCGAGTTCTAAGACCATAGACGCCCTGAGTCAACTGGACTTGGCATCGGGAGTAGAGATAGATATCAAATTGTAGTTAGGACCATGTTTCCAGGCATTATCGGTAGGAAAATAGGCATGACGCAACTGTTTCAGGAAAGCGGAGAGACAGTGGCAGTGACTGCTATTCAAGCCGGGCCTTCTGTGGTAACTCAGGTAAAGAGCCGAGACAGGGACGGTTATGATGCTATACAGGTGGGCTTTATTGACAACAAAGTGAGGCAATCTCAGCTTAGCTCTCCGGAGAAAGGACATCTTCGAGACTTGGAGAACGTGCGCTATCTTCGGGAATTCAGAGCTGATGATATTAGCTCGATCAAGCGTGGTGACAGGGTGGACATTGGATTCTTGAAGCAAGGCGACTTTGTAAATGTCATCGGCCTTTCCAAGGGTAGAGGCTTCGCCGGTGTGGTTAAGCGGCATCATTTTGCCGGTGGGCCAAAGACTCATGGCCAGACTGACCGCCATCGCGCCCCTGGTTCAATTGGAGCTACCACTTTTCCCGGGCGAGTTCTTAAAGGGAAACGCATGGCGGGGCATATGGGAAATAGGAGAGTAACAGCGCGTAACCTCGAGGTTGTTCAGGCTGACCCGGAGCGCAATTTGCTTTTGGTGAAGGGTGCAGTGCCTGGAGCCAATGGAGGGCTGTTAGTAATTGAGAAGGTAAGGTAGCAGGAAGTGCAAGCGCCAGTTTATGCTTTAAACGGTGAAATTGCTGAGCAAATAGAGCTTAGTGAAGCCATTTTTGCTATTCCTTTTAATGAGGCTGTAGTGCACCAGGCGATGGTAAGACAGTTGGCAAATAAGCGGCAGGGTACTGCGTCTGCCAAGACTAGGGGGGAAGTCAGTGGGAGCACAAGAAAACTCTATGCGCAAAAGCATACGGGGAGAGCGCGCAGGGGGGATATAAAGTCGCCTCTTCTGAGGGGGGGCGGTGTGGTTTTTGGTCCTAAGCCACGCTCATACCACCAATCGATGCCCAAGAAAATGAGAAGGTTAGCTCTGAAGTGTCTCCTCTCCGCTAAAATCAGAGAAGGAAATATGAGACTGGTGCAAGAGCTTGATTTCAAGGAGCCAAAGACAAAAGATGTGATAAATGTTTTGTCTTCGCTCGGCATCGATTGTTCTGCTTTGATTGTTACTGCTCAGTCGGCACCCAATGTTACTAAATCAGCGGCTAATCTGACTGAGGTAAAGGTAGTGCCTTCGGCTCTGATTAATGTGTTGGATTTGCTTTCCTATGAAATGTTGGTAGCTACGGTGCCGGCGGTACGGAACATTGAAGAGATTTGGGGTAAATAAATTGCATATTTATGAAGTTTTACGGCGTCCTTTGATTACGGAGAAGGCTACTTCTCTTAAAGAGAAAGACAAATATGCCTTTGAGGTGGGGAGCAAGGCTACCGAGTCTCAGATTAAAGAGGCAGTAGAAAGAGCTTTCAAGGTAAAGGTAAGCAAAGTAAATGTGATGACGGTGCCCGGTAAGACAAGAAGATTTGGCCGGAGACAAGTAACTGGTTCAGCTTGGAAAAAGGCAATAGTCACCTTGGAACCGGGGCACAAAATTAGTTTCTTTGAGGGTGTCTAATGGGTTCAGTTACCAAGTGGAGAAGAAAGAAGATGTCCAAGCACCAGCATAAGAAGCTTCTTAAGAAGACTCGCTGGCAGAGAACTCACAAATAAGGAGTGTTTCGTGGGATTAAAGACTTATGAGCCAACTTCTCCAGGCCGGAGATTCATGTCTGGTGCTGCTTTTGAAGAGCTAACCGGAGTAGCGCCCGAGAAATCCTTGCTGGTGCCGCTGAAAAAGAAGGCAGGGCGTAATAGCCGGGGGGTGGTAACTGTGCGTCATCGTGGTGGCGGCAGTAAACGCAAACTTCGCCTCATCGATTTCAAGAGGGACAAGATTGCCGTTCCGGGAAGAATAGCTTCCATTGAATATGACCCTAATAGGGCAGCTCGGATCGCTTTAGTTCATTATGCTGATGGAGAGAAGCGTTATATACTCGCTCCTTTGGACATTAAGTTAGGTGACACTATACAGGCAGGCGCGGATGCTGATATAAAACCCGGGAATGCTCTGCCATTGGAGTGCATTCCTGCGGGAACTCTAATACATAATGTTGAGTTTGAGCCAGGGAAAGGGGGAAGGCTTGTGCATAGCGCAGGGAATTCTGCCCAAATCATAAGCAAGGAGGGTAAGTATGTAGTGCTTAAACTCCCTTCAGGTGAACTGCGTAAGTTTCATCAAAAGTGCTGGGCTACGGTTGGTCAGATAGGGAACGTTGACCACGAAAAGATAAAACTAGGCAAAGCTGGAAGGACAAGATGGTTGGGTCGGCGGCCTACAGTCAGAGGTTCTGCTATGACTCCCCGTGACCACCCGCATGGGGGTGGGGAGGGCAGAGCTAAACGAGGAATGCCTCCGAAGACTCCGTGGGGGAAGCTAGCTTTGGGAGGTAAGACACGTCGCCGTAAAACATCGGATAAGATGATCCTTAAACGGAGGAAACAAAATGTCACGATCGCTTAGAAAAGGGCCTTTTTGCGACCCTAAATTGGTTAAGAGAATAGAGGCGCTCAATAACTCTGGCGAGAAAACAGTGCTAAAGACATGGTCTCGTGCCTCTACTATTTTGCCTCAGATGATAGGTCACACTATTGCAGTGCACAATGGGAAGAAGCATGTGCCCATTTTCATCACTGAAAATATGGTGGGGCATAAACTCGGAGAGTTTGCGTCTACCAGGACATTCAGGGGCCATATCACCAAAGCTAAAGTAACTGAGCAGGCGGTGAAACAGTAAAGTGCAATGAAGGTAAGAGCAGTAGCTAACGACGTCGGCATTTCGCCTCAGAAAGTTCGTTTAGTGGTGAATATGATTAGAGGCAAGAGAGTTGATAAGGCTTTGACTATCCTCAGATTTATGCCTACCCCTACAGCCAAGGCGGTCGCTAAGGTAATCAAATCAGCAGTAGCCAATGCTGAAAACAACTTTCAAATGTCGCCTGCTGAGCTTAGAATTACTGATATATTTGCTGATAAAGGGCATACTTTGAAAAGATTTCGCCCTCAGTCGAGAGGAAGGATTAGCCCTATCTTAAAACGGTCCAGCAATATTACAGTTTTCGTTACTGAAGAGGAGGAATAGTTTTGGGACACAAAGTTCATCCTTACGGCTTTAGACTAGGTGTTAATCAAGATTGGCGAACCAAGTGGTATGCTGAAAAGAACTATACCCGGTTTTTGTTGGATGATCTAAGGCTACGCAGAGTCGTGGAACAGAGATGTGTGGGAGGCGCAGTCGCTCGAGTGGAAATTGAACGTCCGGGAGACGAAACACATTTGACTCTTTACTCGGCTCGTCCTGGCATCTTGATTGGTCGTGGGGGACAAAATGTGGAAATATTGAAGTCGGACCTGGAAAAGGTGAGTGGAGACAAGATTAGATTGACCGTTAGAGAAATTGAGCATCCCGAGCTCGAAGCTAGTTTGGTAGCTCGGAGCATAGCTGAGCGGCTCGAAGAAAGAATTCCTTTCCGGCGGGCCATGAGACAAGCAGCCTTCCGCACTCTGCAATCTGGTGCCAAGGGAATAAAGGTAAAGTGCAGCGGAAGACTTGGGGGGAATGAAATTGCTAGAAGTGAAACCGTCCGTCAAGGTCAAATGCCGTTGCATAAGATACGTGCCAATATTGATTACGGTCTTGTTGAAGCTCATACTGTAATGGGACGTATTGGGGTTAAAGTGTGGATTTATAAGGGCGATATTATCCCTGAAGTGAAGGAGAAAAATGCTACAGCCGAAACGAGTGAAGTACCGCAAGGTACATAAAGGAAGGCGAAAAGGCAGTGCCCAGAGCGGGGATACCATTGTTTTTGGTGACTTCGGCATGAGGGCTGAGGAATCTGCTTGGATAACAGCGCGACAAATTGAGGCAAGCCGTCGAGTATTTGTCCGCCACTTGCATCGCGGCGGTAAGCTATGGATACGAGTTTTCCCTGACAAATCTGTGACAAAGAAACCTGCGGAGACAAGAATGGGCGGTGGGAAAGGCGCTCCGGATCACTGGGTAGCCGTAGTCAAAAGGGGCAGAATCTTGTTTGAATTGGCTGACGTAAAGGAGGATGTGGCTTCTGAGGCAGCTCGTCTTGCCTCTCATAAGCTTCCCATAGCTACTAGTTTTGTCAGGAAGGAGAGGCAGAGAATTGAAAGCTAGCGAAATTCGCGCCCTTAACAATGGAGAGTTATTGACGAAGCTCGACGAAGCTCGTGAGGAGCTATTTAACCTCCGTTTTCGCTTGGCCACTAGACAGTTGGGGAATCATCGAGAGATTCCTCGAGTGAAGAGAAGGATTGCCAGAATAGAGACTATTTTAAGAGAAAGGGAACTTGGCACAGTAAGATGAGTGATCTCGAGAAACGAAAGGTTAGGAAAGGCATAGTGGTGAGCAACAAGATGGCCAAAACCGTCGTGGTAGCTGTAGAGACCAGGAAAGTCCATCCACTTTATAAGAAGGCTATCAGGCTCACGAAGAAATATAAGGCTCACGATGAAAATAATGCCTGCAAAATTGGTGACAAAGTAAAGATTGTCGAAACGCGCCCTTTGTCGAAAGAGAAGAGATGGCGGGTAGCAGAGATAATGTCTCCTAAGGAAATAGTTGAAACCAAACCGAAGTGAGAGAAATGATTCAGGCTTATACCAGACTGAAGATAGCAGATAATACCGGAGCTAAGCAGATTATGTGTATCAATGTCCCTGTCGGGGCAAGGAAGTATGCTCATATAGGTGACATTATTGTAGCCACGGTGAAGCGAGCCATACCTCATGGAATGGTGAAAAAGGGTGAAGTGGTACATGCTGTGGTGGTGCGTGTGACTAATCCCTATCGCCGGTCCGATGGCTCCTACATTAGATTTGATGAAGACGCCGCAGTCATTCTTGGTGACAAGAATAATCCTAAGGGCAGCCGTATTTTTGGTCCTGTAGCCCGGGAACTCAGAGACAAGAACTTTGCCAAGATAATATCCTTGGCTCCCGAGGTGTTGTGAAATGAAAATAAGAAAAGATGATACGGTTGTCATAATTGCTGGTAAAGACAGAGGGAAAAAAGGGAAGGTTCGTCGCGCTCTCCCCAACGAAGATAGAGTGATAGTGGAAGGACTTAATATGATTAAGCGCCACTCTCGAGCTCGCAGAGCTACCCGCCAAGCTGGCATAATTGAGCTTGAAGCTCCAATTCGTGTATCCGACGTAATGTTGATATGCAACAAATGTGGCAAACCCGCGCGGGTTAATTTCCGCTTCTTGGACGATGGCAAGAAAGTGCGAATTTGCAATTCATGTCGAGAGGTGATTGACTAAGGGAGTCAGTTATGAAATCTCGCTTGGAGGAAAAATATTTGACTGAAGTAGCTCCTCAGCTTAAAGCCAGACTGGGCTATGACAATGTGATGCAGTTGCCCGAATTGAAAAAGATTGTGCTCAGTATCGGTTTAGGCGAAGCAATACAGGAACCCAAGGCTCTTGAGGCAGCAGAGAAGGACCTAGCTACAATCTCAGGGCAACATCCGGTGACGACACGGGCGAAAAAGTCTATCTCCGCTTTCAAACTACGGGCAGGTGTGCCTATCGGGATGATGGTGACTTTGCGAGGTAAGCGGATGTACGATTTTTTTGACAAACTGGTTAATGTTGTTCTACCTAGGTTTCGCGATTTCCGGGGAGTGTCACGGGATTCGTTTGACGGTCGGGGAAGCTACAGCCTGGGCATAAAGGAGCAGATAGTTTTTCCTGAGATTGACTACGATAAGGTGGACAAGATTCGCGGCTTGGAAGTAACCATTGTTACTACGGCAAAGAACGATGATGAGGCTAGAACCCTGTTGGAATTGATGGGCATGCCTTTCAGGAGAATCTAATATGGCGAAGTTATCTAAGATTATCAAATCAAAGCGCCCGCCCAAATATAAAGTGCAGCAACATAATCGTTGTCAGTTATGTGGCAGGCCGCGTGCCTATATGCGTAAATTCGGATTGTGTCGTATTTGTTTCCGGGAACTTGCTCTAACCGGTGTAATCCCTGGGGTAAGAAAGTCAAGCTGGTAAAGAAAGATGACAATTATCGACCCCATTGCTGATATGTTGACCAGGATACGCAATGCTATCATGGCAAATCACGGGAGTGTGCTTGTGCCCTCCTCCAAGGTGAAGCTTGCTATCGTCAAAATACTCAAAGAGGAGGGTTTTATTGACCGTTACGAGGTGCTTAAAGGGAAACCGCAGCCGATGATAAAAATCCACCTCAAGTACACAGATGAACAGCCCGCAATCTTGGGCTTGGAAAGAGTTAGCAAATCGGGCCTGAGGGTCTATGCGGAAGGACATGAAATTCCCCGCGTCTATGGGGGCTTGGGTGTTGCAATTATATCCACATCAAAAGGCATCATGACTGGCCAGGAAGCATGGAAACGGCGTCTTGGTGGTGAGGTTATGTGCTATGTATGGTAGATTAACTCAGGAGTTGTAGATTATGTCTCGTGTTGGCTTGCTTCCCATTGCTATCCCTCGGGATACCGAGGTGAAGGTCAATGGAAGCGAAGTTGTGGCAAAAGGAAGCAAAGGTGAACTCAGTCGCCGATTTCACCCTGCTATTTCTATTGCCTTGAAGGACGGCTGCTTGATCGTGACGCGGCCTAGCGATAGCAGAGTACATCGTTCTTTACATGGGCTCACTCGCAGCCTTTTGGCAAACATGGTTACGGGTGTGAGCAAAGGTTTTGAAAAGAGCCTGGAGATAAATGGCGTAGGCTATAGAGCGCAGAAAACTGGCGACAAGCTGTTGCTGCAAGTGGGATATGCCAACACTGTGGAGTTTTCTACTCCTCCTGGTATTAGTATCAGTGTTGAAGGGGCAAATCGCATTCACGTCACCGGTATTGATAAACAGCTGGTTGGAGAAACTGCTGCCAAAATTCGGGCGATACGCCCTCCTGACTCATATAAAGGAAAAGGCATCAAATACGAGGGCGAGAGACTACGTCTTAAACCTGGCAAATCTGGCAAGATAGGCAAGAAGTAGCGGCTATCATGAGCACGAGAGATTCAAAGGCAATCGTAAGAATACGACACAGGCGTGTCAGGCAAAAAGTGACGGGAACGATATCACGCCCTAGGTTATGTGTCTTTCGCAGCTTGAATCATATTCATGCTCAGCTTATCGATGATTCTATGGGCCAGACTTTGGTCTCAATGAGCACTCTCGATTCTCAGGTGAGAGGCAAGACTGATGGAATAGGAAAAAGCAAAAAAGCCGAAATAGTGGGAACTTTAATTGCGGAGAGAGCATTAGATAAGGGAATCAAGAAGGTAGTCTTTGATCGCGGTGGCTACAAATATCATGGCAGAATTAAGACTCTAGCTGAGGCTGCCAGGAAAGCTGGATTGGAATTTTGAGGATTAGCTTATGAAGGCAGTTACCAAATTAAGAGAGAAGAAGGGCAGAATCGACAGCGGAGAATTGACTCTCGAAGAGAAGCTGTTGGGCATCGACCGTGTGACTAAGGTAGTCAAAGGTGGTAGACATCTTCGTTTCAGAGCTTTGGTTGTAGTTGGCGATGGCCTGGGGCATGTCGGATTCGGGTTAGCTAAAGCAGCAGCGATTCCGGAAGCAGTCCGCAAAGCGGGTGCTATGGCAAAGAAGAGGCTGATTGAGGTACCTATAAAAGACGGGACGATCCCTCATGAAATTCTAGCCAAGTTCGGCGCGTCCAAGATCTTGTTGAAGCCGGCGGCGCCGGGCACGGGTTTGATTGTCGGCAGTACTGCCCGAGCGGTACTTGAATTGGCGGGCGTAAGAGACGTTCTCGGCAAATCATTAGGCGGACGAAGCAAGATCAACGTAGCCAAGGCAACGATGGTTGCCTTAAGCAACTTGAGGAAGAGTGAGGAAGCGGCAAATCAGCCGGCGCTCACAGATGTGACTGCTGGGGAAGCTCAGAAAGAAAAGGTAGATGAAACAGAATGAACTGAAGCCTTCCACAGGTGCTAAGCACAAGAGGAAGTTCGTAGGTCGGGGAAATGGCAGCGGGCATGGCACATATTCGGGCCGGGGCTGCAAAGGGCAAAAGGCTCGCTCGGGAGGTGGTGTGCGTCTTGGCTTTGAAGGCGGTCAGTTGGCTTTGATAAAACGCCTGCCGCGGAAGAGGGGATTCACGAACCTCTTCAAAACCGAATATAATATTGTCAATGTGGGGCAGTTGGCTATTTTCTCCCCAGGAAGTGAAGTGACCCCCAAAGAACTGCTCCGCGCCGGATTGATTAATACGACGGACCATCCCACCAAGATTCTTGGCACTGGCGACATCAAGCATCCATTGCTGGTTAGTGCTGACAAATTCTCTTCATCGGCAGAGAACAAAATTGTGGCCGCTGGAGGGAGCATAAAACAGGCTTAGAATGGAGCGGAAAACAACCCGACCGCGACTTGTCCAGGCAATGATCGATATATGGGCATTGCCTGATTTGCGGCGAAAAATTCTCTTTACTATCGGCATCCTTGTCGTTTTCCGTTTTATGACTCACGTTCCCTTGCCCGGCGTGGACATCGCAAAGTTGCAGGAATACTTCGGGACAAGTCCTCTCTTTGGCATGCTTGACCTTTTTACTGGTGGTGCTATGGAGAACTTCAGTGTGGCCGCCCTGGGCGTTTATCCGTACATCACTGCGTCCATAATTATGCAATTGCTGGTCCCGGTGATCCCCAGACTTCAGGCTATATCTCAGGAGGGAGAGCTTGGTCAACAGAAAATCAATCGCATTACTCACATAGCAACTATACCGCTGGCTGCCCTACAAGGCTATGCCATAATTGCTTTACTACGTTCCCAGGGAGTCACTCAAGAGATTGTACCGCTGACCATGGTCAGCATACTAATAACAATGATCGCCAGCACAATGTTCCTCGTGTGGCTGGGTGAATTGATTACTGAGCGCGGAGTTGGCAACGGGATATCGATAATAATCTTTGCTGGCATCGTGACTGACATTCCTAGGATAGTGGGTACTGGCATTATTGCCGCTGTTGGCGGAAATCCTGGGGGGTTGATCGCCTACGTTATTCTGTCCTTGGCTATGATAGTGCTTATAGTCATATTTGTTGAAGCTCATCGCCGTATTCCTGTGCAGTATGCTCGGAGCACTTTTCGCAGCGGTCGTATGTACCGCCAGTCGGGTTCCACCTATATCCCCCTGCGAGTCAACACTGCGGGAATGATACCCCTCATTTTTGCCATTGCCTTGATGCAGCTTCCTGGTACGATAGCTACATATTTCATGAACCCAACCGGCCAGGACCCGAATTTCTGGAATACAATTTATAACATGTTTCAATCTGGTGCCGTACCCTACCAGCTCCTGTATTTTGCTTTAGTGGTTGGCTTCACTTTATTCTACACTATGGTCATATTTGAACAAATGAACCTGCCTCAGACTCTGCAGCGGCAAGGCGGGTTCATCCCTGGAGTTCGACCCGGGAAGGCAACGGTCGACTATTTGAATAGGATCATAAGGCGTATTACCTTTGGGGGCGCCTTTTTCTTAGCTATAGTGGCAATTCTGCCCTTTATTGCCCAGAAAACTACTGGTGTCAATTTGGTGATTCAGAGCACCGCCATGCTCATAGCTGTCGGTGTGGCTCTAGATACGATGAAACAACTGGAGGCCCAGCTAACCATGCGCCGCTACGAAGGTTTCCTGAAATAATGTACATCATCATGCTAGGCGCTCCGGGGGCAGGGAAGGGAACTCAGGCAGACATTCTCTCTCAGGAGATGAATTTACCTCATATAGCCTCCGGGGATTTGTTTCGGCAGGCGTTGGAGAAAAGGACGGATGTTGGTCTCTTGGCGAAGAGTCATATGGATAAAGGAGAACTGGTTCCTGATGAGATAACCATAAAAATGATTCTGGAGAGAATTGACCAGCCTGACTGTGCCTCTGGCTGCCTTTTCGACGGCTTTCCCCGGACTTTGCAACAAGCTAAAGCCCTGGACAAAGCTCTTAAGGAGCAGGGAAGAACCATAGACAAAGCAATATACATTGAAGTGCCTGATGAGGAGCTAGTGAAACGCCTGAGCGGAAGATGGCTTTGCCGGACTTGTCAGACGCCGTACCATATAACGAATTCGCCACCCAAGACGCCGGGTAAATGCGATAGATGCGGTGGTGAATTGTATCAACGTTCTGACGACAGAGAGGAGACAGTGAAGGAACGACTTAATGTTTTCCTTGCTCAAACTGTCCCCATACTTGATTATTACGAAAAACAAGGTAAACTAATTAGGGTCAATGGTAACCTGGAAATGCAGGGGGTAGCTAGACAAATAATCTCTGCGCTCACAGCATCCATGTCACACTGAGCGAAGCGGAGGGTCTCCGAGATTCTCTGGTCGCTATGCTCCGTTAGAATGACATCGGAGATGGGCAGGGATAAAATAGATGGTGATTATAAAATCCGACGAGGAAATAGCTATTATGAGGAAGTGTGGTAAAATCCTTGCTGCTATTTTAGATAGACTGAGAGCGGAAGTAAGACCGGGGATTAAGACTGCCCAGTTGGACATAATCATGGCTGAAGAATCGAAGAAGAGGGGAGTTATACCTTCTTTTAAGAACTATCGCGGCTTTCCTGCGAATTTATGTGTTTCCGTAAACGATGAAATAGTCCACGGCATTCCTGGTGAACGGATAGTACAGGAAGGAGACATCGTTTCTTTAGATGTAGGAGCAAGGCTCAACGGATTTCATACCGATGCTGCCATAACCGTTGGCGCGGGGCGGATAAGTAAGGAGGCCGAAGACCTTATCGCGGTCACAGAAGGTAGTTTAGAGTCGGGCATCGCTCAAGCGATAAGCGGAGCATGGGTGGGAGATATCTCATCTGCCATTCAACGTTATGTTGAATCAAAAAGATTTTCCGTGGTTAGAGAGTATACCGGACATGGAGTAGGTCGGGACTTGCACGAGGAGCCCCAGATACCTAATTTTGTATTTGGCAAAGGTTCCTTGCTTCGTAAAGGTATGACCCTGGCTATTGAGCCTATGGTTAATGCTGGAGATTGGCACACTAAACTAGCGGCTAATCAATGGACGGTGCTTACGGCCGATGGAAGCCTGTCAGCACACTTTGAACATACCATTGCCATAGCTGGCAACGAAGCTGAGATACTTGTTTAGACAATACGTAAGAAATGGCTAAAAGAGAGAGAATAGAGGTCGAAGGCAAGGTGATTACAGTCTTACCTAACACAATGTTTCGTGTGGAATTGGCCAATGGACATCATGTATTGGCTCATATCTCGGGCAAAATGAGAAAGCACTACATTAAGATTTTGCCTGGGGATAGAGTTCTGGTGGAACTTTCCCCTTATGATTTAAGCCGCGGTAGGGTTACCTATCGACTCAAATAGTTTGACAGGTTAACTAAGAAAGTTTATTATAACAGTTTGTTTGTATGGTGATTCTATAATGAAAGTAAGAGCTTCAGTCAAGCCGATATGCCGAAAATGCAAGGTCATCAGGCGGGAGGGTGTGGTTAGGGTTATTTGTGAGAATCCAAAGCATAAGCAGAGGCAGGGGTAATAGGCAATGGCACGTATTGCTGGCATAGACCTTCCCAAAGAGAAGCCAATCTGGGTAGCTTTGCAGAGCATTTATGGCATCGGTTCAACATCAAGCAGGCGCATTATGGCTGTCACGGGTATTGCTCCAGGCCTTAGGGTCAAAGAGCTGAGCGAAGAACAAGTTGGTCAG